>JAUWGF010000003.1:0-30503 GCA_030606515.1 Deltaproteobacteria bacterium
CTTTCCAGTCCTTTTACACAATTCTCACCGACAACGGCATAAATATCCATGGGATACAGGGCTCCGCCTGAAGGGGCAGCCCTCTTAAAACCCCTGTCCTCCGTGATACCCTGAGCCGCCCAAAAGAGTTGTGAGCATTGTTCCAATGAAAGAGGCTCAGAAGTAAAAGACCTGATGGTCCTGCGTTGCTTGATGGCGGTTTCTAAAGAAACTTCCCCGTGAATTTTCTGCTTTGGTAGTTTCATACGCTTCCCCTCCTGAATATTTCCACTTACCTTTCGGGCCCTGGCCTTTCCTTTGAAAAAAAATGCATTAGAAAAAATTGACACAAACAAACCGGTAAATCCTTTCAAGAAATCTCTCCGTCTCACATATCACCTCCTTTATCACTCGTCAGTGGGATGCGAATCTGCCAGTTCCGACAGAGTGACTACGCGAAAGCCTCGGCGATTGAGCTCCGGCAGAATAGTGGCAAGGGCTGAAGCAGTGCGCTTACCGCGCGCTCCATGATCATGTAGAATAATGATTGAGCCTGGCCGGACATTCCACAGAACATAGCGCGCCGCAAACCCTGAAAAACCTATCTTGGCATCAAAGGGATAGACAGAGCCGAGAGCACACCTATAGCCATGCTTTTTGAGAATCGACAGCATTGCTGTATTGTACCAGCCACCCCCCGGACGAAACCAGACAACATCTGAATACTTTGAGAGTGTTTCGTGTGCTGCCAGCAACTGCCTCTCAAATTCAGAGGGCGCGAGCCTGATGCTCGGCTGATCAGCCGTTAAGTGGTTTCCAAGTTCGTGACCCTCTTTCACCATACGGTCAACTATCTCTTCATTTCCGGATATATGATCCGTGATCAAGAAGAAAGTCGCGAGTGCGTCGTGCTGCCTTAGCACATCCAGTATCTCAGGAGTTGCAACAGGATCCGGTCCATCGTCAATTGTCAGAGCTACAACAGGATCTTGCGTCTCAACAAAATACAACACCTCGGGAGAGCGCTTTGCGAGTATCTTGATAATCCAACCTTGCTTGAGCACAACGAACATAATCACCAAAGTCGATAGTGCAAATAAGACCGCACCGATTTTGAGTTTGCTCATTTCTGTTAATCCAGCTTAAAACTGTCCTGACAGGACATTTCACCACCGCTGAGCATGAAAATTAGCCACCCGCTCGCTACGTTCGCTCGACACACACAGACGTACACAGACTCGGGCCATTTGCCAAAAACGAGTGTGTGTCTGTCTGCCCTGCCTGCCCAATGGAATGTGTTTTCAGTTTTTATTCCATCGGGGTGGAATGTGCTACGCATTCCTCCGGGGCGGCTAATTCAAAAAGTGGTTTCAAAGCAAATCATAGAGATAACGCCAAGCTCACCTGGACCGAGGGCCGCAAGGCCCTTGGACTCAGGTGGACTGACAGGTTCGGCGATGCTTGGCAAGTCACACCAAGCGACTGCGCCATTTCTTTGGATCCCTGGATGTATGGAAGATGCAGTAGACTGTCCCTTCCCACCGGCATACTCGTAAAAGATGGCGTACGGACAAACCAGATCGACGATCTTCGTACCCACAATATGCCTCATCGACGTCCTGTTGTGCTTCCGGCGCGATTATTAGTTCAGCGGCCATAGCGACTTCGAACCCTGCGTTTTACTCGTCCCACGAAAGCCCCGAAGCCAGGCTGCTCATCAAGTTGGCCTTTCGACGAGCCAACTCCTCCTTTTGCCATTCATGCACAGGAACCTCTGACGGAGTAGCCGCCAGATCGTCCCAGAGATCTTCCACCAGTTGTGGCTTCTCTGGTGGACTCAGGTCGAATATGGAAACAGCATTTAAATTCATTGTTACCTCCTGATAGCAGGGCAATGCTCACGTTCGAATTGATTGTTTCGGTTGCCAAACTGCAAATTAGATTTTCTTTGCCGAACAAAAAACTAAGCGGCGAGGGAACCACCGAGTCCACTGCAGTAAAAGGTTAAGTTTTCTTATCTGATAATTGTCAATTTGAATTTGTTGATTGGTTCCTTATAGCTTTCATCAGCAAGGAAAGCTCCTGCGTTAGAATCTATTTTAATAAGCCAATCAATTCCGTCTGCTCTTTCCGGCTCGTAAAAATAAAGATTACCATTAATGTTTTCAATAATTGGGGCACCATTCATGAACTGTTTAGGGGTAATTCTTATAGCGGTCAATTGCTTCTTCTCATTTCTTAAAACATCTATCCTGTTCAAATATTGATAGGCGCCATAATCTGCTAAAATCTTGTTATTCTCATCAAAAATAACGAATGGAAGTCTAACTTCATCTGCTAATTGTTTAACAAAGTTGGGGTCACGTATTTTTTCTTCAATTTTTTTATCAATACTACCCTTCATTAGCAAAGCAATTGTAACAACGACTCCAATTATCGTAAAAATACCAATAACGATAGTCCATGTGTCCATTTTTCTATCCATGTTGATATTCATGCCTCAAAGAAACTTAACTTATATATTAAGTAGGGTCTGCTTTTTGAATTTTTAAAAAAGTCAATAATCAAAAAATCCATACACAAATATAAGAGAAAAATCAAGAAGATGGCATTTTTGATTAATTTAACTTTCGAAATCCGGCAATTTCCCGCTTTGAGCATATAGTGGTTCGGCTAGACCTGGGACTCGAATTAACTTGGTGCCAAACTGGATGTTCTGCGGCGCAGGATAGGCTAAGCAGTATAGATAGGACTCCAAAATAAGCAAGGAACCTAATGCATGAAGAGTATGCTCCAGAGTGGCGGATTGAAAATGCGAATGACGCTCATGTTTGATATTATTATAGGCATTCCACCAGTTAATTTTTCCTCCTTCATGCTCCCACGGTTTGAGGGGATAAATGGTCATTTTTTTATGTTGATCAATGTGAACAGGCGTTAGCGCAATTTTAGGATATCTTTGAAGTATGACTTTTTTATATTGTTCGATATTTCCAGCGCTTGAGCCATTAATTTGTTTGCAAAGAAGTTTTGCGATTGTCTCAAATTCTGACGATATACAGATCAGTTGTTTGGCAAATTCGAGGGAATAGGTTTGGAAATTTGTTTCGTCAAGTTGAACAAATTGGAGTGTTTTTATGAAATCAGATTCAAGCATGAGGAAATAGTGCCAGTATGAATTATCCAATACTTGGTCAGACACGTATCTTGTTAACTCTGAGGGTTTATATGCTCTTGTCGTTCCCATTATTATTTCCTACTAGTCAGCGGCGAAATATTTTAATTATTATGCAGCTATTATCTTAGGGAGTAGGCACACACATTGGTTGTTTTTCTAGAAATATAACGAAAAACTAAGCTGCCCATGACCGTACCACAGGAATGGGGTAGCTGGGTGATTTGTTATCTGGCTCCTTTGATTTCATTAGTTTTCCGACTAAATTATCACTAAATTATTATGCTTTATTTTCATTTTATCCCAAAAGCCATTGCTCCAGTCCATAACTACAACCCCATTCCACGCTTTTGGTAAATTTTTCAATATAGCGTCAACCATCTTTCCTCCATATCCCTTTATAATTGAGCGATTAGCCTTTAGCGGTTAGCTATTAGTTTAATGATTACAGGATGTTTTGCTATTACAAACTTTCACCCTGTTGAATGCAGCTTCGCTGCCCCCTTTGGGGATTCAACGGGGTGAACCCGTTGGGTGTTATTTCTAATTAATGTAATGTCTTGATTTTTCAAAGCTAAACACTAATGGCTAACAGCTAATCGCTCAACTTAAGTTATAAAGTCCCGGCGCAACGAAACCCGTCGTAGCCGTCTCTGTACTCCGGGAAGAGCCAGTAGCGGAACGTACAGCGGGCGCCGTACCGGAGGTCGTGCCACGAACCGCCCCGCTGGACCTTGTATTTCTTTTTTTCATCGTACCAACTATCAATCCATTCCCAGACATTTCCCGCCATGTCGAAACATCCAAAGGGGCTTCTCCCTTCCGGGAATTTGTCCACTTGAGAGGTTTTGCCAATGCCGCTGCCCCGGATATTGCGTAAGGAACTATCAAACTCATTCCCCCACGGATAAACACGTCCGTCTATCCCCCTGGCTGCCTTTTCCCATTCCTCCTCGGCCAGCAATCTCTTTCCGGCCCAATGGGCATACGCCCTCGCCCCGTACCAGGAGACATAGATAACGGGATGATCCTCAAAGCCGGACTCCACCGCAAAGCGATTGCCATCCTTCCTTACTTGGCATCTCTTCTTGGCATAGCTCCCTTCCAGGTTAATCCACTCCGTGCTGCCTTCTTGCTGATTGCCGCGCTCATTGAGGAATGCACAGAATTGGATATTGGTTACGGGATACTTATCTATAAAAAATCCTTCCTTCAAGCTGGTTATCCGAATGTTATCTTTGTCACCCATAATAAATTGCCCTGGCGGGATATAAACCATGTTCTCGGGCACCTCAACGCCTTGAGGCGGATCAATCCTTTCGTAGACCGAGGGGTCTATGAGTTCCGAAACAAAAAGGGCTATTTGATCCGAGATTTTTATCTCTTGAGCCTTATTTTCCAGTATCTCCCTGGAAATTTTTCTGGCAACAAAATACTCAATGAATGACCGATTGCAAAAGTCATAGTAACCCTCGGCCTCATTACGGCTGAGAAAGGAACTGTTGCGTATCTGATAATCGAGATTGTCGAGGGATAATTTCAGCATCTCTTTTGTTTCATTGTCAAAATACTTACTTATGGCATCCCTCAGAGTATTGAAATGCAGCCGGGCCTTTCCCCCCGTAAGCATCCAATAAGCCAGTTCCTCCATAAACAGCATAATGTTCTTGGCTATCTTTTCTTCCTTGTGCTGCAGCACAATGGATTGAGGAAGCCGCTGCTCTTCCCTCTCCCGCCACCTCTCTGTGACAGTACGATATACCTTGCCCGGTGTTACTTTCCCCTCTATGTTTTGCACGGCATCCAGATCATTGACTATGAGTTCGATCAATATGGGGCGTCTGGCCAAGTCTTTGACATCAAAAACCTCCTTCACCGTTTCGTTCCAGAATTTTTCTGACTCCATCTCGCCTAAAGAAAGATCGAGATACCGTCTTATCTGCTTATCATCGAATAACGAGACATATATTCTCTCAAAACGGGGGTATGTCATCGAACGAGGACCTATTTCATGGAACTCCTTCTGAACAAGTGTTTCTTTTTCCTCCTCTCCACTTCTAAAAAACTGGGTCCTGCTCGTCAGGATCACCTTCCTGTATTCCTGAGTGTTCTTTGAGAGGTTTTTGATTTCCTTAAGTACGGTCTCTTTATCAAAGGTCCGCGATAACTCGTCAAAACCGTCCAGGATAAGCACGGGGCTTTGGGTGCTGTCTCCGGCCCTGCTTCTTATTTCCCTTTGGATAACCTCGTGCCACCCTTCTGCCATCACAGTCTTAAGCTCGACGACAACCGGTACGTATTCAGATCCGGTCATATCACAGGCAAATTTGTAGCAAAAAGAGGTCTTGCCGATGCCGTAGTCACCAAGTACTGCCAGGAGCTTTCGTTCCGGGTCGTTTAACCATTCACGGACGTAATAATGAAGAAGGCCCTTGTCATCCCTCTTTTCATTGTGGCATTTAGGTGGAATATAGTGTTTGGGTATGAATTCCTTGTAGTCTATTGGCTTCTTTGGTGGAGAAATAACATCCAGCAGAGATGGTTCCAAAACAATAGTCCTTCGTGGAAGACCCCACGGATAGAGATAGTTATTTGCTGTCCTAAGGGCCTCTTCAGTCTTTTGTACCTGTTTCTCAAGATCCACTCCCGCATTTTTTCCCAAGTCTTCCCAGTACCATCTGACAATATCGGTTCCAATCTCCACTAAGGAGATGTGTTCTCTAAGGTGTCCTAAACGCATGTACGGCTGGTCCATTTCATCAGCAAGCCGAAGCAGGGCTGCAAGCAGCCGGAGGTTCAGAGTTTCCGAGCACAGGTACTGGTCTGGAAACTTGTCACGAATACTATCGAGGGGACAAATTGATTCAGGTGCATGGCCATAGCAGACTGTGGCTACTGCCTTGGCCGTTGACGGCGGCTCCGAGCCTCTAGAGGGAAAATTTCCAAACAGATAAGTAGCAGACTCTTTGAGTATCTTCTCTTTACTGCGTTTGGGGTGGTCCTCTGGTTCGATAGACCCGTCGTCCTTTCTATAACCTATGTCATGCAGGTACACAGAATAGAGGAGGATAAATATCTCGGCGGGCTTGAGCTTTTTCTTGAACTCGTCCGGAATGAGGCGGTCCAGGTAATCTTCCAGTCTTTTTGAGTGATCTATGCCGTTCTTCTCTATGCCTTCAAGCCAATTAGAAGCTTCTTTCCTGACTCTTGAGATGTGTTCATGGAAATCTATCTCGTCATCTGTTGTCTTCTCCTCTATGAGTCTCTCATCAAGGCGCATCCAAAACCTCCCTGCTCAAGCCCATAGCACGGGGCTTCTATCATGGATAGTGACCGGGAAGATAGTCCGTTTTTGCGTAGGTTGGGTTGAGCCTGCAAGGTTATGTTAAGTTTCGCACCTCAACCCAACCTACGCAAATCAAATACTTACAAAAAAATATCAAAAAGCGAAACCTAATAAATCGTTCGAGTGGGTTTTCGTTCAAACACTAATTATCATTATGAACTTATTTATTCCCTGCCAAGGAATGTGAATGGCCACTTAAAACGTCATGACGGGGCATTACGCTACGCCAGAGCATGAAAATTCGCCACCCGCTCGCTGCGCTCGCTCGACTCACACAGACGAACACAGACCCAGGCCATCTGCAAAAAACGTGTGTGTGCCTGCCTGCCCAGCGTGGTGCTGACCGGCTAGGGCTGAGCGCCAGCGAAAACCTAGTCGACGTCCAGCACATGGTTATGCGTCCTTTTCCTTTCGCGTCACTACATCCGGACCGGAAGAACTTGATAGAAGAATTGTACCCTATCGTCGTAAGAGCTGGATGCATGATAAGGGCGTGGGCTCCTAATGTATAGCCCAACCGCAAAATGCTTTGAAATATGCTTATCTGTGAAGGTTACTTGAAATTCACCTGACGTCTGCCACATTTTCACTGGTTCATTGAGCCCGATTCCATACTCTAATGGCAAATCCTCAGGGTCACTTGCTGTGACAACAAAATCAATTGTGTCTCCCGGACGAAGTGCCATTTTTGTATACACCCATTTCAAATGCGATTCTCCGGTGTGCACCCAAATATTCCCAAGGCTATCCAGTGCCCTTTCGATTCTCGGAAAGCAGTCTTCAGTTGTCTCTTTTCGACTACGATACCGCACTATGCGAGTACGAATTTCTCCACTGATGCCTAAAGCTAAATGCTTTTGATGCGGTAGTAACTCACGTCTATGCGCATCAGGATCACGTAGCCGTTCGAGTTCTGTCAACAATACTTCGAAGGTCTTCCAGTCACCAAATGCGGTGGAAAATTCGGTACTCCATTTCTTCTTCAAAATCGTTTTTAGATCATAGAAATCAGCGTAATAGATCAAGCGCTCCTCTACGACCCCTGATTCCTGACGCTTCTCCTCGATAACCTTTCTTTCACGCCATTTCGCCAGTCGTTCAGGTGACACACCAGACTGCTCCACCCAATTAGGACCGAGAGACTGCGAGAGTACAGCAGCGATAAAATCGCGTAGTGAATTTTCAGCGTCTCTAAGTGCTTGAGTCACATCCATAGTCATTATTCCTATTTACGCATAGCGCCTGGATAACTGTTGGCAAAAGGCTATGCGAAGCGTGGCCTTTTGACAATCGGGTTCATCCAAATGTTATCTCTCCCGTGTCTTTGGGTACCTGTTCATAAATTGAGTGCAAAGAGTATTGCTGTGCGCACTTTCTTCAGTTTTTCGGGTGGAAGCGTCGTAATGAGTGAGCCTATTTTTGCCTTTGACACGGTCTGGATATGATCGAAATTGATAGCACAATCTTCCGGCATATCATCATGTTTGGACAGGAACACTTCGCTTGGTATGTCCCTGATCGTCGTTGTGATCGGTGCAACAGTGACTTCTCCGAGGTATTCCAAAATGGAATCGCGGGTCAGAATCAAGACAGGACGTTTCTTGTCAGGAGCCTTGAATTTATACCATCTGATTTCCCCTCTTCTCATTCATGCCCCCAATGCTGTTCCTTTTCCCATACACTGAACTCAGCCTTGTTCGCGGGATGTAACTTATACCCCCGCCGATGTTTCTCTTCAAGACGACAAACGTTGAAATGATCGATTGCATCTCGCAAAGCATTTCGGGTAAAAGCAGATCGTGTCGTTTTGAGCTCCTTCACAAGTTTGTCCACCGATTTGACCAGATCGTCATCTAAGGTCATTTGTATCGTGCGCATAATCATCCTCCAAATCATGTGGCATTTTGTATCTATGATATTCCATATTAATGAGTATTTCAAGGAGGCCGCACAGGGCTTTTGGGAGAGTCTTTTTTTGGTGAGATAACAAAAAACTAAGCTGCCCATGACCGCACCGCGGGAATGGGGCAGCTTAGTTTTTCAACTAAATTATTACTAAATCTTCCGGTCTACTCTTATAATGTCCAATGTTGTATAAATCCAACCTGTTGGCAAATCATTCAATGTTACATTGTCTTTATTACTCATCCTACGCCGCCAAAGCCTCATTCATCTCATCAATAATATCATCCATCTCATCCCCGAACGTCTGATAGAACCCACCAATTTCCCTTTTGTCGTCAAACGGGGCATGATCGAAGTCGCCTTTATCCAGATGAACCGAGGTGATGATATGTTCTTTGATCATGCGCAGCCATTCCATCTGGTCTTCATTGAATTTGAGGGTTCCGGCCTATTTTTGGAATACCCATTTCTGAAAGTTGCGGTTGACTGTCTGATCAAATGCGGTCAGGGTGTCACATGATTTACGACTCGCCTTCAACTCTTCAAGAGAGATGAATTCTGCTTTACCGTTTTCTATCTTTCTCTTTCTCTCTTCGAGGATGTCCCGATGCCATTCTGGGGACTCAATTTCGGATTCCTCATCCTCATATAGAAGCGAATCCCAAAGAGCCTCCATAGCTTGAAGACGCTCTATCGTGCTCATTTTTCTTATTTCGATTGTATTCATTTTGTTTCCTTTTTCTAAGGCTAATAGTGCCGGTGACCTGCCGGGAAAAAGTGGAGCGTTTCCAGTTCAGCATCCGCTGGCTGGTTAGGCCCAATTCTCTATTTTGAGATCGGGGACACGCCTGAACTCTTTGAGGTTGTTTGTGACCAGAACGCAACCAGCACTTAGAGCGTGTGCAGCAATGTGCATGTCATTGGGGCCAATGAGTTTGCCGCGTGACCTGAGGAAGGCGCGCAGCCGACCATAGTAGTCGGTTTCAACCTCCCCATAGTCAAGGACCTCAATGGGGGACGTAAACTTTGCCAGTGCCCCAAGGTTCTTCTCCGGGCTGGAGCTGGCATATGCTCCATACTTGAGTTCAGCCATGGTAATGCTGGAGATAACTATCGACCCGACGGGATGTCTTTTGAAACGCTCAATTGTTCTTTGGGGCTTGCGATTGATGATGTAGATACAGATATTGGTATCGAGCATATAGCGCATCAGCGGAAGGGCTCTCTTTTCTCATACTCGCCCTGGTCTCTCTCGTTCATGAAATCGTCCGTGAATTCGTTCAGCGACTCCTCGAGCATGGACCATGCACGGTCCTTGGGTACCAGGAGTACGCCAACCCCAAAGCGTTTTACATAGCAGGACTTGCCGCTCATGCGAAAATCCTTCGGCAGTCTAACTGCCTGTGATCGACCATTCTTGAAAATTTTTGCTTCAGCTATTGACATATTTAAAATATATACCGTGAGTATTGATTTATCAAGACCTAATGCCAGACCTAATGCCGGCGGTTGGAGCGAAGCTCAACAACCGGCATTAGGTGGACATTTTCAATAAGATTGGACATTTGTAATGGTATCGCAAAATTGCGCCTTTTAATCGTTTGCACCGATAATAACGATACCAGTTGAACCTCAGAAGTACCGGTAATTAACAAACCAGACACTATAATCGTCAAGTATCTGATAGTTAATTGAAGTTCTGTCAACAGCCTCTAAGTCTTCTAACGGCAGAGTAAATTTTCTCTTATCTGAGATACGGCTGACATTAGAGCGGGAAATGGGGGACGGGGAAAGGCAGAGGTCGGATGTCTGAGGTCTGAAGTCAGATGTCAGAGTTGATAACCACGAACCACAAACTATGAACTACTTAGAGGACAGAACAAATGGATGGATGGACGTCAGAACGCCGCTCACTTCGGAATCTCACTGTTTTTTTGCTTATTCTCAATAGTGGTAACGACACTGTGCAATTAACAATTCATCTTTTTTGGCCTTATAAACAAACCGATGCTCTTTATTGATACGGCGTGACCAATATCCTTTCCAGTTGTAGCGTAGTGGTTCAGGTTCACCTATTCCTTCAAATGGATTTCGTTTAGTTTCTATGATGATACGGTTAATTCGCCTGAGGATTTTTTTATCTGTTTTCTGCCAGTAAAGGTAATCTTCCCATGCTTCTTCAGCCCATGACAGTTTCATTCCTCAATAAGCTCTCTCTCAATGCCTTTACCTGCTTCTAACTCAGCAATGGCAGCATTGAGACGTTCAGCGTTTTTGGGACTTTTCATGAGATATGCTGTTTCTTCGTATGATTTAAAATCATCAAGTGACAGAAGCACTGCTGCTCGTCCTTTCTGGCGTGTAATAAGGATAGGGCAATGATCATCGTTGACTCGATCAATGGTTTTTGCCAAATCTTTTCGAAATGTTGTGTAATTTATTGATTCCATATATTCCTCCTTTATGATTAAAGGAAATGTACTTAATTCTGTACGCAAATGTCAAGCGTCATTTTTGGTTAAGATGTAGGAACGTAGGATGGGAAACGAGAATGGGGGACACATTTGTACGGAAACATTCCGTACTTATTGACAAAGCCTTTAGTAGATAATATACTCTCTATGAAGTACAGAACTCATCCGTACAAAATACAAGAGGAGAACGACAATGGCTACCACTCGTCTCGACATGAGGCTAGATGAAGAAATTAAAGCAAAAGCAGAAAAAGCGTCTGCCTTGCTTGGGTTGAAAAGTCTCACTGAGTATATTGTCAGGCTTATTGATGACAATGCAACCCAGGTGATTGCTCAACATGAAAGTATCACCGTTGAAAATGATGCTTTTGATCGTTTTATGAATGCTTGCAAGGAAACGCGAAAACCTAATAAAGTTTTGATAGAGGCGACATCTTTTACCAAAAAACAAGGCATCAAATGAGTTGGGCTAAAGAATTTGTAGAGCTTGACAAGGCTATCCACGACCGGGCTTCATTTGATTGCGGTGAAGTTGAATTAAATGCATTCATTCGAACTAAGGCTGCTAAGCATATGAAGGCAGGCATAAGCAGAACAATGCTGTTATCAGCCTCTGTTCCATTGCCTGACGGCAAATACCCCATCTGCGCATTTTATACGATTGCACCTAGTTCTATTAGCAGAGAGACTTTGCCGAAAAAACTCATAAAAAAGTTGCCTCGTTATCCTGTGCCAGTATTCCTACTTGCTCAGTTGGCCGTTCATTTGGAATATCACGGACAAGGTTTAGAGAAAATCACCCTAATAAAGGCTCTTGAATATTTATGGGAAATAAATTCTCACATGAGAGCCTATGCAATTATCGTCGATTGCTTAAACGAAAACGCTGAGCATTTCTATTCAAAATACGGTTTTGAAGTATTGTGCTGCCATAATGGTAGGGTACGAATGTTCATGCCAATGACAATTGTAGAGCAATTATTTCAAAAATAATGTCAAAATCGTGCCGAAAACATAACCAAAAAATTCAGGCGACGTGGAAGGACGCAGCGGCGCCACGCGGATAAGCCACCATGATAAAATTAAAGGATAAACTTTCGCACCTCACTTACAGGCAGGCCTGCAAACTGCTGGGGCCTAAAGGTTCACAGCTAATCAGGGCAGGTGGCAAATACGAGATTGACATCACGGAACAGGTAGTCTTGAAAAACGACCTTTTCAGGGTGAGTTTGCCTGATGCCGTTGTCACCATCAGTTTGAGGCCAGAAAAGAATCAGCGTCTGCATTTCGACTGCTCTGCATGTACTACGGCATGTGCGCATATGGGAGCAGCGTTTTCTCTGATACTTGAGGAGAAACTGGCATTGGGCCTTTCCGCACCGCCTCCGGAGAGGATACCGGTGGAAAGCCTCAGCGACAAGGAACTCGTAGAGCAGGCTATTGCAGACAGGGTCGAAAGGGCAAGAAGCGAGAAGATGGAACTAAGATCCATCGACAGCAATAAGCTCTGGACGGATTATACAATTACCAATTCTTCTTCGGGAAAAACATACCGGGTTGCACTGCGGGGTTGGGAGAGAGGCGATTCGTATTGCTCCTGTCCTGATTTTCGGAAAAATACGCTCGGTACCTGCAAACATATCCTGTACGCACTTGAAAAGGTCAAAAAACGATTCAACAAGACGGTCAAGAATACGCCTTATGAGGTCAAAGATATCTGTATTCATATTCAATATGGCGAAAAACTCGAATTGCGAGTACTGGTTCCAAAAGACCTTGACACTGAGACAATGGAACTGCTCCGTCCTGTTACGAACAAGTCTATAAACGATGTAAGGGACCTTCTGGTCAGGATCAAAAAGATAGAAAACCTCGGTCACGGAATCACTATCTATCCGGATGCCGAGGAATACATGAATAAGCGCCTTTACCTTGAGAGAATCAAAAGAAAAGTAAATGAGATACGCAAAGACCCGGAAAATCATCCCCTCCGAAAGACGCTTCTGAATGTTGACCTGCTGCCATATCAGCTTGATGGGATAGCATTTGCCGTTGGAGCCGGAAGGGCTATCCTCGCTGATGACATGGGCCTGGGCAAAACGATCCAGGGAATTGGGGCTGCCGAACTCCTCTCCGCTGAAGCAGGTATCTCAAAGGTGCTTGTAATCTGCCCTGCATCTCTTAAGTCCCAGTGGCGTCTGGAGATAAAGCGTTTTTCGGATCGGACCTGTCAGCTTGTCCTGGGGTCTGCAGAAGAACGGGCCGCCCAATACGATAATTCGTGCTTTTTCACGATCTGCAACTACGAACAGGTCCTCCGGGACATAAACTCCATCGAAACAGTGAAATGGGACCTTATCATACTCGATGAGGGACAGAGGATCAAAAACTGGCAAACCAAGACCAGCCAGACGACCAAATCCCTCAGGTCCCCATTTGCCTTGGTCCTTTCCGGCACACCGCTTGAAAACCATTTGGATGATCTATATTCGATCGTAGAGTTCATAGATGACAGGAGACTGGGACCTGCTTTTCGATTTTTTAACACATACAGGGTCGTTGACGAAAAGGGCAAAGTGCTTGGTTACAAAAATCTGGACGAGCTCAGAAAAAAGCTCAAACCAGTACTTCTTCGAAGAACAAGAAAAGGGGTAATGAGCGAATTACCCCCAAGGACAACGGAGCTCAGAAGAATACCCCCCACAGAGGAACAGATTTCCATACACAATGGTCAGAGAAAGATTATCCAGTCAATTATCTCCAAGAGATACATTTCCGAAATGGACCTCCTCCGCCTTCAGAAGGCCTTGCTGATTTGCAGAATGGCTGCAAACAGCACCTTTCTGGTAGACAAGGAACCGCCCGGCTATTCCAGCAAACTCGATGAAATCGACACTCTTCTGGACCAATTGCTCTCGGAACAAGACCGCAAGATCGTGCTATTTTCTGAATGGACCACGATGCTGGGCCTCATAGAACCATTTCTTCACAAGCGAGACCTGAGATATGTGAGACTGGACGGTTCTGTGCCCCAAAAAAAGCGACAGGCCTTGATGCATGAGTTTCAGAAGGACCCTGATTGCAGGCTCTTTATCACGACAAATGCCGGTTCCATAGGCATCAATCTCCAGGCAGCAAACACTGTTATCAATGTTGATCTTCCGTGGAATCCTGCCGTCCTGGAACAAAGGATATCCCGTGCCCATCGCATGGGCCAGAAAAATCCGGTCCAGGTGTTTATTCTTGTCACAGAGGATACAATAGAAGAAAATCTCCTGGGAACGCTTTCTGCCAAGCACGAGCTTGCCATGGCTGCCCTTGATCCGGATTCGGAAGTTACAGCAGTCGACCTTGCCAGTGGCATGGAGGAGATGAAAAGGCGCCTCGAAGTACTCCTTGGTACAAAACCCGAAGCGCCTGTGGACGAAAGCCGGAAGGAACAGGTAGAAAGGGAAGCGCAGCAGCTCTTGCGCAAGGAAAAAATCGCCAGCGCAGGCGGTCAGCTCCTGGGAGCGGCTTTTGCCTTTATGAGTGAAATCCTCCCTCAAAAAGAAGAGACCGAACAGACAATACAAATGGCAGAGACGTTCAAGAGTCGTCTCCATGAATGCATGGAGAAAGACGAAAATGGCAATCTAAAAATGACGATTACGCTTCCTGATGAATCTGTGCTGGACAACCTGGCAAAATCGCTCGCCCAGGTACTCGGTTCTGGTTAAGGACCGTTGGAAAAAATAATTATCCTATCTCACTTGTCTTTTGATCTTGCGTCTTCAACGTGTCTCATTCGATTCACCTCAGAAGTACCGGTAATTAACAAACCAGACACTATAATCGTCAAGTATCTGATAGTTAATTGAAGTTCTGTCAACAGCCTCTAAGTCTTCTAACGGCAGAGTAAATTTTCTCTTATCTGAGATACGGCTGACATTAGCAAGGATACCGTTATCTTCATCATAATGATCATCAAAACTCAGGATTCTGTAATGGTCTGTGTATGAGGGCTGGGTCTTTTTCAATTCCTCATATTCATCTTTGTCACCTGACCCTAAAACGTAAAACTCTTCCCATCTAAAGTCTTCTATTCCGGTAACTATACAGGCTGTGCCCTTCACTTCCTAAAGAGATCGCTGTGAGTTCCCGTGCGCTCCAAGCGTAGGCTCTCCTGATCCATGGAGTAGATTAAGATCCAGTCAGGTTCAACATGGCAGTCCCGGCAGTTGATGAACTTTCCGATGAGCAGATGGTCTCGGTGCCGTGGGTCAAGCGGAAGCTCTTCAGCAAGTCTTTTGACGACTTTCTTTAGTTTGGCGATATCCTTACCACGCTTGGCCATCCGCTTTACATCACGGGAAAACTGACGCGTCTGAGATAGTCGCCTCATGTCTCCCAGCTATGGAACATCTCATCCAGTGAACCGAACTCCGTAATCTCCTCCCCTCGCCGGCTTTTTGCAATGGTCTCTTCCGTGACTTCATTGGGGATCTCGACCATAAATGGAAGTCCGTCTCTCAACGAGATCTGAGTGTAAAAAATGCGAATGGCTTCAGTTGGTGTGATCCCAAGGCGACGGAGGACGCTTTCTGCTTTCACCTTGGTCTCTGGCTCGATCCGTGCGTGTACTACTGCTGTCTTCATGATGCTATTCATATCACATATGCAACACAGATTCAAGGTCACCGGCGACGATGGCACAACGAAAAAATAAGCTGCCCATGACCGTACCACAGGAATGGAGCAGCTTGAGTGATTCGTTATCTGGGTCCACTAGAATGCTCCCGAAGCCTTCTATTTTGCGCTATCGTCCGTTTCCCAAATTGCAAAAATATTGTCTTCTGTATCAAGACACACTGCAAAATAACCAATACCGGGTACAGCGGTCTTGGGAAAAACCACTTTACCGCCCAGATTTTCAACCTTGACGGCATATTCATCAATTGCCGGCACATCAATGTAGTTGGTAATCGGATGCTGTGGGTCTTGCCTCTGTATCATACCGCCTTCAAGCGCCTTTTTACCTTCTTCGTCGGTTGTGGTAATCATCCAGTATTCCATTGGTCCGGGATATTTCTCAATTTTCCAGCCAAAGAGTTCGGTATAAAATCTTTTTGCTCGTTCAAGATCATCCGTTGGAATCTCAAAATGTACTATTGTAGGCATTTTTTTCTCCTCCATATTTTGCGTTTGGGGGTGGATTCTTTAAATACGTTCAGGTAGAAATGGTTCAAACTTCATCCTCCATCAAGTCTTCTCTTGATTCCCTTACGAAAAAAGGGCTTTTATTCAAGACCCTGAAGGGTGCATATAGATTTTCTGATACCTTCATGCCTTACTGGATCAGCGATCTGAAGCGGACGTTTTACTCTTCTGCGTCGAACGCCCAAGGTATATGTTCAATGATCGGTTTTCCAGTACCATGAAACCTGATTGCCAGGACATCAAATCGAATTTCCCTTTCAAGGCAACCCTTTTTCTGGAGGTACCACTTGGCAACACGTATAATCTGACGCTTTTTGTGATAGGTTATTGCCTCCTGGGGCAGACCATATTTAGCGCTCACCCGGGACTTTACTTCCACAAAGATTATCCGTGAGCGGTCCTCAAGGATCAGGTCTATCTCGCCGCACTTCACCCGGTAGTTACGCTCAAGGACATGATACCCCTTCTCTATGAAAAAGGCTTCAGCGAGACTCTCTGCCTTTTCCCCTAATTCCTTGGCATATCTATGTCTGTAAGCGTTCATAGGTTCAAGGTTCACCGTTCAAAGTTCAGGGTTCAGGGTTCAAAGGTTCAGGGGTTACCGAAAATCTAAGCCGTTGATTCGTGAATTCTGAATGGAGACGGCGTGAGAACAGAACAATTTGAGTATATTGAGGCATGGCAGTTGGTCCAAGAGCTAATTCGCAAGGTCAACGAAAAAAAGATCGAACAGGAAAAAATGAAAAAACAGAAGTATGACCTGGAAAAACGGCTGCTTGAGTATTCGGCCAGAATCATCAAAAAAATTCATTCACAAAATGCGCATCTGCCTTAAATTTGTTCGACGTTCGACGTTCGATGTTCGATGTTCGACGTTCGTCTTTTAACACGAACCTCTGAACCCTGAACCTTTGAACCCGCTAACGGCTATCTATGTCTCAATCGTACTCCTGGGATATTGTTGTGTACTCCCGCACTCCTTTAAAGGTTTTCCTGTGGATCGGACAACAGCCATAGAGCTTGATAGCCTTACGGTGTTCTGAAGTTGCGTAGCCTTTGTTGCCGGCAAAATTGTAATGGGGATAATGCCGGTGCATTTCTTCCATAAGGCTGTCTCTAAAGACCTTGGCCACTATTGAAGCGGCTGCCACGGAAAGAGACCTCTGGTCTCCCTTTACCAAGGTCTTCTGAGGCAAAGTGTGAGGAATTGGTTGATTACCGTCAATAAGTAAGGCTCTGGGCCGCAGGTCCAGATTATCAACGGCCTGGGCCATTGCCTTAAGGCTGGCCTTCAGGATATTTATCCGGTCTATTTCAGCAGATTCCACCTGGGCCACAGAGATCGCCAGGGCCTTTTCTCTTATCGCCAGGTTAAGGACTTTCCTCTGTTTTGAGGAAAGGACCTTTGAATCCCGGACACCTGGAAGATGAATATCAGGTGAAAGTATTACAGCAGCCGCTACTACAGGCCCTGCCAGACACCCACGGCCAACTTCGTCAAGACCTGCAACCGGATCGAGATCATGGTCCCACAGACTACGTTCAAAGTACAAGAGATCCAGTCCGGAATCTCTGCCCCCGGTCTTCATGAAATCAAGAACGAGGACTCACCTTTTGTCGTGCCGCCCTACCCTTTAGACCACGTAGATAGTAAAATTTGGCCCGGTTGTGACGGCCTTCTTTTGCCAATTCTATTTTTTCGATTCTGGGAGAGTGTATGGGGAAAACGCGTTCTACGCCAACGCCGTAAGAGATCTTTCTTACAGTAAAACTCTCAGACATACCGCTGCCCCTGCGGCTGATTACCACGCCTTCAAATATCTGTATACGTTCCTTTTCCTCTGTCTCCCGAATCTTGACATGGACACGCACCGTATCTCCGGGCCTGAAGCCCAAAATATCTGCTCGCATCTCTTCAAGTTCAAGTCTACGCAAAATTTCCATCTGTTATATCCTCCTAATCCGGATAAACCGGAATAGTGCCTTAAGTGAACTAAAGTTTTAAGTGCCTAAAGTTAATGTATCGCTTCGCTCCATCTATTTATATTAACCGCGCTGAAAGCGCACACCACAACTTTAGGCACTTTAGCTCACTTTAGGCACTTTTAACTCTATTTTTAGTAACACGAAAAAATACATTATTAATCCCTATCCCCCAGAAGCCGGTCCAGGGTTATTGCAACTGCGCTGCGGACCGGCAAATGATTGTATTCCCGATTACCCTCTATAGGGGAAATTACTTCATCAACACTTTCAAGCACACTGTTATCAAATCCGGAAGCAGTGCCGAAAAGAAGCAAAATGCTGTCACGGCCTTGATCTTCTATTTTTTTTCTCAAACCGGACCAATCCACAGAATTTGGCCATTTCTTGGCAGTAGTGGCATATACAAGAACCCGTCTTCCTGTCTCAAGGGTTATCTCGCGACAGACCTTTTCAATATCTCCTGCAATCCTTATAAGCCCCATGGCCTCCCGTCTATCCGGATTGATATCCCCCCCGACTCCTTCCAGCCAGTGATCAATCAGGCTTCTTGCCAATACCTGCTGATCAGACAATGGAGTGACCAGGTAATATGCCGACACATCATAGGTCCGGGCCAGCCTTGCCATATCATGGATATCCAGGTTAGTAATGGCCGAGGCTATTAATTCACCGTGCCGATTCAGGACCGGATAATGGACCAGGGCAAGGTAGATCAGCTTTTTTCCCACCCCAGGCTCCTGAGGTATTTAATGTCCTTTTCATCCAATCGGGCCTTGTGAAGGAGTTCCGGCCTCTGTTCATAAGTAAGGCTAAGGGATTGCTTCCTTCTCCATTTTGCAATTTTTGCATGATCTCCGGACAGTAATACCTCCGGGACCTCCCAGTCATTAAAGACCCTGGGACGGGTGTATTGAGGAAATTCCAGGAGCCCGTCACTGAAAGAATCCTTCTCTGCTGATGACTCACATCCCAGGACACCCGGTATAAGCCTGCTAACGGCCTCTATCACTACAAGGGCGGCGATCTCGCCGCCGGACAGAATATAATCTCCAACAGACAACTCAATATCTACGCAGTGCTCTCTGATTCGCTCATCCACTCCTTCGTATCGGCCACATACAAGGATAAGCCGCTGGAGCTGAGCAAGCTCCCCGGCCAGAGCCTGATCAAGTAACTTACCTCTGGGGCTTAGCAAAATGACCCTGGCCTCAGGTGGCTCTTTTTTCAGGACATCAAGGGCCTTATAGATTGGTTCGGGCTTCATCACCATGCCCTCTCCACCACCAAAAGGTCTGTCATCAGTGGTCCGATGCCTGTCTGTAGTAAAATCCCTGAGGTTGACTGTCCTGACCTTCAGGATATCTGCCTCAATGGCCCGCCTTACTACCCCATCCTTTAAGGATGAATCAAAAAAATGGGGAAAGATAGTAACTATGTCAAAGAGCATTGGCCTCAACAAGGCCAGGGGGAAGATCTACCACCATAACGCCCTTTTTAAGGTCGATCTTTTTCACCATCTGTTCAACAGCAGGCACAAGGATCTCTCCCCTGTCACCTTTAACCACATAGACATCATGGGCACCTGTTGTCAAGATATCAGACAAAATTCCCAATTCTTCCCCTTTGGCACTCACCACAGAAAGTCCCTCAATCTCGTGCCAGTAATACTCTCCCTCAGCCAGTGGCGACAACTTGGCTCTATCCAGGAAGATCTCTTTACCCACAAAAGATCCTGCCTGTGTCATGTCAACTACACCTTCAAGTGCCAGGATCACGCTTTGACCTTTTTTGACGCGGGCCTTAAGCACCCTTTGAGGCATTTTGTCGCCGTATTTGCCCTGAACAAAAAGGTCTTTGTAGTCTAAAAAATACTCTACATCCGAGTAGGAATACACTTGCACCTCACCACGTATTCCATGGGTCTTTACAATCCTGCCAAGGGCAAAAAAGAAGGTATCAGTGCCCATCAACTATTCAAGTATCTCTAAGACCGACCTCTTCCGCAGTTTTGTGGATGCAGCATTGAGTATGGTCCTCATTGCTCTGGCGGTACGGCCCTGCCGGCCTATCACCTTTCCAAGGTCTTCCTTGGCTACCTTAAGTTCTAGAACCGAGGTCTGTTCTCCTTCGACCTCGTTTACCTGCACCGCCTCAGGATTATCTACCAGTGCCTTTGCTATGTATTCAACCAGCTCCTTCATCGTTCGCCTCCGCAGTCAATGTCCTCATGTGGCGGTATTATTATGCTTGAGCAGGTTCCAGTGGGTGACCGACTTTTTTAAGCAAGGACCTCACTGTATCTGAGGGCTTAGCGCCCAAACTCAGCCATTTGTCTACCTTGGATGAGTCAACCTTGAATTCCGCCGGGTCCTTCAGAGGATCGTAGGTGCCGAGGATTTCGAGAAATTTTCCATCTCTTGGAGCCTCGGAGTTTGCCGCCACCACACGATAAAACGGCTTCTTCTTGCGTCCATGCCGGGTCAAACGAATCTTTATTGCCATATTTACCTCCGAAAATAATTCAAAAGGGCAAAAGCCCTTTAGGGAACTGTTTAAATTTTGATTTCCTCATTTTTTTGAGCATTTTGTTCATTGCTGTATAATTTTTAAGAAGGCGATTTACATCCTGGACCGCAGTGCCGCTACCATTGGCTATCCTCTTTCTCCGGCTGGCATTGATGATAGTGTAACTCCTGCGCTCCTGGGGTGTCATGGAGTTAATAATAGCCTCCACCCGTATGAGTTCTTTCTCGTCAGGGGCCAACCCCTTTAGCTGCTTCATCTTGTTTAGACCGGGAATCATGGAAATAATTTGTTCAAGACTTCCCATCTTCCTTATCTGCCGCAACTGGTCTCTGAAGTCCTCCAGAGTGAAACTGTCCGTTTTAAGCTTGTCCTGAAGCTCCAGGGCCTTTTTCTGGTCAATGGTATCCTGGGCCTTCTCAATCAGGCTGAGAACATCCCCCATTCCAAGAATTCGGTTGGCTATCCGGTCGGGATGGAAGAGTTCTAGGGCGTCAAGTTTCTCACCGACACCTACCAGCTTGATGGATTTCCCTGTAACTGCCTGTATTGAAAGGGCCGCACCGCCTCTGGCGTCACCCTCAAGCTTGGTGAGCACAACGCCTGTAATAGAAAGCTCCTGGTCAAATTTTTGAGCTACATTGACAGCATCCTGTCCGGTCATGGCGTCTGCCACAAGCAGAATTTCCTGAGGAGACACCACGGCATTTATTTCCCTGAGTTCCCCCATTAGGGCCTCGTCTATGTGCAAACGGCCTGCAGTATCAAGTATAACCGTGTCGAGACGAGCAACTTCCGCTTTGGCAACTGCCTGTCTAGCTATGTCCACAGGAGACATGGTCGGCTCCGAAGGGAACACATCAATTTTTAACTGGTCCCCAAGAATCTGTAGCTGCTTTATGGCCGCGGGCCTGTAAACGTCGGCAGGAACAAGGTAGGGTTTGCGACCCTTTGATTTCAGCCAGCGAGCGAGCTTTGCAGCAGTGGTGGTCTTACCCGAACCCTGAAGACCCACCAGAAGTATAACTGCAGGCTGGCGTCCAGCCAGATCGAGGCTCTTATTATGGCCTCCAAGTAAGGCTATAAGCTCCTCATGGACTATTTTCACAACTTGCTGGGCCGGAGTCAGGCTTTCCATCACCTCCTGCCCCACAGCCCGCTCTTTCACCCGAGCAATGAAGTCCTTTACGACTTTGTAGTTTACGTCGGCCTCCAAAAGGGCCAGACGGACCTCCCTCAGGCCCTCCTGGATATTCTCCTCTGAAAGCTTTCCATAACCCTTAAGGCGTTTGAATACGGAATCCAGGCGCTCACTCAGATTATCAAACATGCTTGTTTAAATCCCAATTTTTCATACGAATGGGTACTCAGTTACCTTGAGCTTTTTTCACGGTAAATAATCAGTAAAATCAGAGAAATTTACTTAATTCGTCTTGAGGTGTCAACCTGACGTTTTTTTCGTCCCTTAGACTTGAACACCACACTTACTGCCTCATCCGCCTTGGATATCAAGTGAAATTTCATGGTCTCCCTGACCTGGGAAGGTATTTCATCAAGATCCCCGGCATTGCGCTTGGGCAGAATAATCTCTTTTATCCCGGCCCTGTGGGCACCCAGCACCTTTTCCTTAATCCCGCCAACGGGAAGAACGAGTCCCCTCAAGGTAATTTCACCAGTCATGGCCACGTCAGGCCTGACAGACCGATCAGTAAAAAGGGATATCAGTGCCATACATATAGCCACTCCGGCAGAGGGACCGTCTTTGGGTATGGCCCCTGAGGGAACATGGACATGGATATCCTCATCTTTGAACGCGTCGTCCGGAATACCTAGATCCGAGCCCTTGGAACGGACAAAACTCATGGCGGTCTGGGCGGATTCCTTCATTACGTCACCCAGCTTTCCTGTAAGTAATATCTTCCCGGAGCCACTCATCTTGCCGGCCTCAATAAACAGAATCTCCCCTCCCGAGGGAGTCCATGCCAGTCCTGTAGCCACACCCGGGACCTTGGTCCTTTCCGCAACCTCGGCCATAAACTTGGGCGGCCCCAAATACTCTTGCAGGCCCTTTATCCGTATCTGCACCTTGTCAGTCCGCCCTTTGGCCACTTGCTTGGCCACTCCACGGCACACAGCAGCTATCTGCCTTTCGAGATTCCGGACCCCTGCCTCCCGTGTGTAGGCACTAATTATCTTAGACAAGGCCGTTTTTTTAATACTGAGATTACGTCTGGTCAGACCATGGGCCTCAAGCTGTCTTGGGATCAGGTACTTCCGGGCGATTTCAAGCTTTTCCTCAAGAGTGTAGCCTGAGAGCTCCAATACCTCCAACCTGTCCAGCAGGGGGCTGGGTATAGTATCCAAAACATTGGCAGTAGCAATAAAGATCACCTTTGAGAGGTCAAACTCTACTCCCAGATAGTGGTCAGTAAACGTAATATTCTGTTCCGGATCCAATACCTCCAAAAGGGCCGAAGCCGGGTCCCCCCTGAAGTCCATCCCTATTTTGTCAATCTCATCCAGCATCAGCACGGGGTTTTTGACCCCCACCTTTCTGATGCCCTGAACAACACGCCCCGGCATGGCCCCTACATATGTACGCCGATGTCCGCGAACTTCCGCCTCGTCCCTCATGCCTCCCAACGCTATCCTTAAAAACTTGCGTCCCATGGAACGGGCTATTGATTTCCCAAGAGAGGTCTTGCCGGTGCCGGGAGGACCATAAAAACACAGAATGGTTCCCTTGGCGTCGGGTTTGAGCTTTCGCACTGCCAGGTACTCTATGATACGATTCTTTACCTTTTCCAGGTCATAATGATCCTCATTAAGGATACGTTCTGCCTGATCCAGGTCCAGATGATCCTCTGTAAACTCATTCCAGGGAAGCTCAAGCAGCCAGTCAATATAGGTCCGGGCTACCGTATACTCAGGGGCAAAGGGATGCATCTTGGAAAGGCGGTCAAGCTCACGGGTGGCCTCTTTCATGGCGTCTTCCGGCAGACCCTTGGCCTCCAGCTTCTCCCTCAGTTCCTCGATCTCATCCGGCTTCTCTTCCCCTTCTCCAAGCTCCTTCTTTATGGCCTTAAGCTGTTCTCGCAGGAGGAATTCCTTCTGGGTCTTCTCCACCTGTCCCTTGACCTGGGACTGGATCTTGTGTCCAAGTTCGAGAATTTCAAGCTGAACGGTCAGAATACGAAGGGCCGCTTGCAGCCGCTCCTTGACATCCAAGGCTTCCAATACGGTCTGCTTATCATCAGTTGAAACATTGAGATGGCTGATCACTATGTCTGCCAAGGCACCTGAATCTTCTACACCCATTATCATCACCCCGAGCTCTCTGGGGAGATTGGGAGACAGCTCCAGCACCTTGGAAAAAACCTGCCTGACATTTACCGCAAGGGCCTGGATCTCAAGATCATGGCTATCTATGTGCTGTACCGGCTCCACCTTTGCCTTTATATACGGTTCCTCTTCTGTAATCTCCAGAAGCCGCACCCTGGTGACCCCTTGAACTATCAGCCTTGCATGGCCCTCCTCATTCTTGGCCATCCGGAGTATCAGGCCCACAGTACCTACATTATGGAAACCAAGAGACTTATCATCCTCCTTTTTTTCGCTCAATACCGCTACGGTCCTGTCTGTTGCAAGGGCATCATCAACCAGCTTTACGAGATTTGGCTGTTCCACTACCCAAGAAACAACCATATGGGGAAAGAGCACAAGCTCTTTACCAGGCAACACCGGAAGCTCGCGGATTGTACTGTGCTTGGTATTCTCTTTTATGTGTGTATTTTTAGTCATAAGCAATCTTAATTACATCCTTAACTATTCAGGTTGAAGACTGAAGGCTGAAGTATTTCAACCATCTCGCAACGCTCGAATGCCCTAAGTTCCGTCCCTAAAAGCCTTCCACCTTCAGTCTATCCACCTGAATAATTACATTGGAATCAGGATACATCGATCTTTATTGTATCATTCGCCTTTTTGCAAAGCATCCTTATAACGAGTAACCCGTTTTCGTAATATGCTTCCATCTGCTCCGGATCTACAGTCACGGGAATGCGAATGATACGTTCGAATGGGCCGTATTCAATTTCCATCTGATAAAAACGCCCTTTGCCCAAACTTACTGGTGGACGTCTCTGGCCGGCCAGATGCAAAAATTGCCCTTTAAAGATAAGGTTCAGGCTTTCCTTGTCTACGCCTGCGGTATCCGCCACAACGTAAACAGCATCAGGACCTTCATAAATATCTACGGCCGGCACCCAGCCTCCCTTGGAAAGCATAACAGGCATTGAAACCTGAAAGACATCATCTACCAAGCGTTTTACCCGATCTTGCAGCAGCTCAAAGTCACGTTCCACCTTTATCTTTATGACCGGCATAGCTCCCTCCGTAACCGTTTAAATCCCTTGGCATCTATTCTCACGCCTTTTCCATTCAGAATTCATAAATCAACAGTTTTAATCCACAGATTTCGCAGATTACACGGATTACTCTAATCATTATGAAGGATGATGCAAAATCTATAGGGTTTAATTCCCCGCAGCCTGCTGCGATAGAAAAGATAAAATACTTATTTTGATACTCCGTGCTTGTTATGGGGTAATTCATTTTTCCCTGAACCTCTAAACCTTGAACCCTGAACCTGTAAACAATAGGTCATATGCAATTGATAAGCAAGATGAAAAAAGAAATTTGCTCTTGACTCAGGCACTGGTCTCATGTAATAGAAAGACCTCTTTTATTCCTCCTTGCCCTGACAGGTTTTGCTCAATATGCATCCTGGATCAGGGCCGGATAATATAGCCCATAGGGAGGCCATATATGAAATTACGGCATTACGAAACATTTTATCTCCTCCATCCGGACCTCAGTGACGAGGAACGTACAGCTATTCCGGAAAAACTCCGGCAAATCATAATCAGCAGGCATGGCGAAATAGTAAAGATTGATCCATGGCCCCTACAGAAACTTGCTTACAGGGTGCAAAAACAGACCCAAGGCTATTACGTGCTGATGGAGTATGGTGCATCTGCCGAATCCATTTCGGAACTCACCCGCAGGCTGCGGTTGGATGAGGGCGTGATGAAATTCGTTACCACAAAGACAAGTAATGAGTTTGATGCTGAGGCGCTTGCCAAGGCCCGGGACGAGTCTGCTCCGCCTGCTGAAACTGTTGAAGAGGCTTTAGATTCCACTCAGTCCACTGAGAAAAGAGAAGAGAAATGAGACAAATGCAAAATCCAAGAAATAATCGTACCGGGCGCCGGCGCATATATATACGCCGGAAGGTCTGTCGCTTTTGTGCCGACAAGTCCCTGGCCATAGACTATAAAGACCACAGAACCTTAAGGCATTTTATCACAGAAAGGGGAAAGATACTGCCCCGCCGTATTACCGGGACCTGTGCCAAGCATCAAAGACGCCTGACTACAGCCATCAAGCAGGCCAGAATAATGGCCTTGTTGCCATTCACTTCTGGTCATATACTTAAGGATTAGCGATTTATAACCGTTGGCTTATCCTCCAAACCTCTCAAGCAAGTGGACACTGGCTTCTGTCGTCCTTTTAGTGCCCCTTATTGTTGAGGGGATCGCGCCTCTGTTCCAACTTGTAGCACCAGGAATTCTTGTTGTATTGACCGAGGGCATCAGTCTTGGTCTGGCAACCTCAATTATTTTTGGGAACCTTGCTTTAGGGATTTTGCTGTGCTGGCTGACCATGAGTCCTGAGGCCTTAGTCTGGTTGATCCAGACTGCAGGGCTTGCCATAGTCCTTGTGGTTGCCAGAAAACAGGATTGGTCCGGGATCAAGACCCTTCTGGCAGGTTTTGCCTATCTTTGCGTAACGTTCATGTTTGTACTTAGTGCTGGATCAGGTCCTGATCTGCTTGACGGATATAATAAGGTTGTCCAGGCAATATCCGAGGATATGGATCAGAGTCTGGCTCTCTATAAAGAGAAATCATCCGGCATATACCAGGTAGAATTAGAAAACTGGTTCCGGCAGTTTAAAGAAGTCATTATACGATTTTTGCCGGGGCTATTGGGTTCGGTCTTTGTGATCATAAGCCTGAGTAATATATTGGTACCAAAAATATATCTTGCCAAAAGGCTCAAAAATGAGGCATTTGCACCGGTGTTCACTCAGTGGAAACTGCCTGAACCACTTATATGGGTGATAATAACAGCAGGTGTATTGGCCTTTTTGGGAAAAGGTATATTTAATGTCTGCGGAGAAAATGCCCTGCTGGTACTGAGCAGTATCTATTTCTTGCAGGGACTGGCGGTAGTTGCCTTTTATTTTGAAAGATTGAAGGTCCCTGCATTCATTCGCTGGATCACATATATATTGCTTTGCATCCAGTGGTATGGTCTAATACTTGTTGTTATTATAGGGGTGTCTGATGTATGGTTTGATCTGAGAGCCAGGGCACCGTCAGCCAGAGAGTCTTGAGAGCCGTCAATTCCTAAATTATTTTCAACACAAATATTTCCTCGAGGTTTCAGACAAATGGAAGTTATTCTTAAAGAAACTATCCCTTCTCTCGGGAAGGCCGGAGACATGGTCAAGGTCGCAAATGGCTATGCCCGCAATTTCCTGCTGCCTAAGGGCAAGGCCATATTTGCCGATAAAAAGAACATCTCTAAGTTTGAACGTCAGCAGGCCTCTATCCTGACCAAGGCTGCCAAGGAACGTGATGAGTTTGATGCCCTTGCCACTAAGCTTGGTGAGCTGGAAATCAACATACCGGTCCGGGTAGGTGAAAAGGATCGACTTTATGGCTCGGTTACCAGTCTGGACATAGCCAGCGCCATAGAATCACAGGGGTATTCAATTGATCGCAAGAAAATACAGATGGACGAGCCCATCAAGGCCCTTGGCGAATTCGAGGTCCCGGTAAAACTCAGCCCTGATGTCAAGGTCATAGTCAAAGTCAATGTGGCCCCACAGGAGCCTTTGTGACATTGAGCAATCTATAAAGATGTCTATAGCAACTCTTAAGACTGTTATTAAACCCGCTGAATATCGCCTTCCGCCACAAAATGTAGAAGCAGAGCAGTGTATCCTCGGAGGCATTTTAATCGAGGACCAGGCCCTTTTGAAGGTTGTTGAGTTTCTGCACCCGGAGGACTTCTACAAAGAGGCCCACGGCATCATCTATGCTGCCATACTTGATCTTTTTAACAGAAATGAACCCCAAGACCTCGTGACTGTTCACAATGCCCTGAAATCCATGGGAAAACTTGAAGCAGTCGGGGGGGCAGCCTACCTCGCAGAGATCGCGGAAACTATGCCGGTAGCCGCCAATATCGGCTACTACGGCAAAATCGTTTGGGACAAGGCCGTCCTCCGCCGGCTTATTCAAAAGGCATCAGACATATCCACCCTTTGTTACGAAGAAGCAGGAGAGGTAGACGAGGTCCTGGAATCTGCCGAGGCATCCATATTTGAAATCTCTCAGACCAAAATCCGTCAGGCCTTCCACCCTCTTAAGAGCATACTTAGGGACAGTATCAAGAAGGTTGAAGATCTGTACGAGCGCAAAGAACTGATTACCGGTGTGCCTACAGGGTTTACAGAACTGGACAAGCTGACTGCAGGGTTTCAGCCATCCGACCTTATTATCATTGCAGGTCGTCCCAGCATGGGAAAGACGGCCTTTGCCCTGAATATCGCACAGCACGCGGCCATTGCCAACGATATATGTGTTGCGATCTTCTCTTTGGAAATGTCCAAGGATCAACTGGCCCTCAGGATGCTGTGCTCAGAGGCCAAAGTGAATGCACAGAAGGCAAGGACGGGTTTCCTGAGTGAGCGGGACTGGCCAAAGCTGATAAATGCCGCGGGTAATCTCTCCGAGGCCCCTATCTTTATCGATGACACGCCGGCCTTATCCGTCATGGAGATAAGGGCCAAGGCCAGGAGGCTTAAGAGCAAGCAAAACCTTGGCCTTGTGCTGGTAGATTACATGCAGCTCATGAGGGGAAGGGGACGCAACGAGAGCAGAGAGCAGGAAATTTCCGAGATTTCAAGGTCACTTAAGGCAATGGCCAAGGAGCTGAATGTCCCTGTAGTAGCCCTGTCTCAGCTTAATCGCAAGGTGGAGGACAGGCCAAACAAAAGACCGCAGATGGCAGACCTCAGGGAGTCAGGGGCTATAGAACAGGACGCCGATGTAATCGCCTTTATTTTTCGGGACGAAGTCTATAATCGATCTGAAGACAACCCAAACAGAGGTATGGCTGAAATCATTGTGGCCAAGCAGAGAAACGGTCCCATTGGTATTGTAAAGCTTGCCTTTGTGGACAGATACGCTACCTTTGCCAACCTGTCTCGCGAATCAGAATATTAAGCCTCTATTACATGAGCTCTTGCAGGAAGGTGGTGTAAGGCCATCAGGGGAGCTCATAACAAACCTCGGAATCTATCTAAGGGAGCTTTACTCCTGGAACCAGCGCATCAACCTCACCGGCCTCAAGACCATGGAGGAAATGGCCGTCAAGCACGTCGGTGATACCTTGACTCTGATTCGTTTTCTGCCGGAGGGTGTCTATCACGTACTGGATATAGGTACAGGCCCCGGTGTTCCAGGACTTATCCTAAAGCTGTTTCGTCCCGATCTTGAAATAGTGCTTATTGACGCCATTCGGAAGAAGGTCTCGTTTCTCAATGCTGTGATCGCAATAATTGGCCTTAAAGGTATTTGGGCAGAGCACTGCCGAGTGGGCCCCGAAGATATACCCAGGCATCTCCCCCCTGAAGGATTTGATGTAATTGTCAGCCAGGCAGTGGGTCCTCTGGATGAGCTTGCCAGCATGGCCCGGCCTTTACTGTCACCAAACGGTCTGGTAATAGCCATGAAGGGACCAAGGGTAGATGAAGAACTGGAAGGAAAAATGGGCTATCTGCAAAGGCATGGATGGAAGACCGGTATCATAAAAACTCAAACACCTGTTAGTGGTTTTCAACGAAATCTTGTCATGTTACGAAGATACTGATCCATTTACAAAATGGCCGAACTACATCTGTGGCAGCGGGACATCCTGATCCTGCTCCTTCTTGGCTGGAGCAATTTTCTGCCCATACTGGGTAGGGTCGTCCTCAAGGAACGCCTTTCCGCTCCTTTGGACCTGGGGTACAAATGGATAGATAATCGTTACCTACTGGGTCCGCACAAGACCTGGAGGGGCATAATTATTTCAGTCATTGGGACTGGTCTGGCCGGTCACTTTACGCCATTAGGCCTTGTTCTCGGGCTTAAACTCGCCATGTGTTCCATGTCCGGCGATCTGATCGCAAGCTTTGCAAAACGACGCTTGGGCTTGAAAAGTGGTAGTAAGGCCCTTTTGCTGGATCAAGGCCTTGAGTCATTTCTCCCCTTGTGGCTACTCAAGGACAGCCTTTTTATTTGCTGGACTGAGATAATCCTGATAATCTCCTGCTTTACAATACTGGAGATCGGCCTCTCCCCACTTCTTTACATGCTTCATATCAGGAGAAGTCCCCACTGAATTCATGGCTCTCTTAAAGACAGACCTCCACATACATACTTCTGAAGACCCTGAAGATCTTATCCGGTACAGCGCGACCGAACTCATAGACATGGCCCACAGGCTGGGATACTCTGTACTGGCCATAACCAACCACAATTGTGTTACCTATAGCGAATACCTCAGGGATTATGCCAAAGAAAGGGGAATAGTGTTGATACCGGGTATGGAGGCAACAATTCAAGGCCGGCACGTACTTCTCCATAACCTGGATTTTAAACAGGTAAAACGCGACAAAATCGCTAACCTGGAATACTTGAAGCGATCCGACAATCTGATAGTTGCTCCTCACCCATACTTTCCCAGTCCTGTAGCACTCAGGGGTATGCTGAGACGACACGTCAATCTTTTTGACGCAG
>JAUWGF010000025.1:0-14211 GCA_030606515.1 Deltaproteobacteria bacterium
CCCCTTGATGACAAGCCAGGTGATGAGTTCGAAATCTGATGACTCCGTGGCCTGCTCCTGCTTGTCGGGGATCACAAAATCCCGGCCGGATTGCAGCCCGGCAGCGGTCCGTTTTTGGAACGTGCGGACAATGGCATTGATGGCTTGGCCGTGAACGGTTACAAAAAATCTAACCCTGCGGCTTTTCTTTTTCTGACTTGAGTAGCTTAAAACAGATAGCATCCACAAGGGCCTGCCAACTGGCATCGATGATATCGTTGGAAAGCCCGACTGTGCCCCACTTGTCGTGTTGATCCCTTGATTCTATCAGCACCCTGACCTTTGCCTCTGTCCCGGGACTTCCAGGAAGCACCCTGACCTTATAGTCCTGCAGTGTCATTTCCTTGAGCTGCGGGTAGAATTTTTCAAGGGCCTTTCTAATGGCGTTATCCAGGGCATTTACCGGTCCATTGCCCACTGCAGCAGTGTGTTCTGTATGGCCACCTACACGCACCTTAATAGTAGCTTCTGCCTGTGTAGGTTCATTGTCTTTGAACTTCTGGTCTATGACCCTGAAGGCAAGGAGATCAAAGTACTTGCGCCGGGTGCCAAGGGCCTTTCTCATGAGCAACTCAAAGGAGGCTTCCGCACCTTCGAACTGGAAGCCCTGGGCTTCGAGCTCTTTTAGCTGGGCCACAATGTCCAGCACAACAGGGTCATGGCTCTCCAGGTCAAGGCCAAACTGCTTGGCCTTGGCAAGGATGTTGCTTTTTCCGGAAAGATCTGAGATCAGGATACGCTGAATATTCCCCACAAGTTCAGGTCTTATGTGTTCATATGATTCAGGATTGCGCTGGACAGCACTGACATGGATACCCCCCTTGTGGGCAAAGGCACTTTCCCCCACATACGGTTGGTACTTATTGTGGGACAGGTTTGCGATTTCACTGACAAATCTGGACGCACTGGTGAGCTTCTCGAGATTTTTGCCTGCTGTGCATTCATACCCCATTTTGAGCACAAGGCCCGGAATTACGGAACAGAGGTTGGCATTTCCGCACCTCTCACCAAAACCATTCATGGTCCCCTGGATGTGTGTCACTCCGGCCCTGACCGCCGACAGGGAGTTGGCTACGGCAACTTCGGCATCATTGTGGCAGTGGATACCTAGTTGAACTCCGTCTCCCAGTGTCTTTCGGACATCCCTGATAATTTCCGTTAGTTTATATGGCATAGTCCCGCCATTGGTATCACAAAGCACGAGACAATCCGTCCCTCCGGCCAATGCCCGGCGCAGGGTCTCAAGGGCATAGTCCCGGTCGGCCTTGTATCCGTCAAAAAAGTGTTCAGCGTCGTAAAATAATGTCCGGACCTGGGGCCTCAGCCAGGAAAGGGAGTCCTCTATCAGTTCCAGGTTCCTCTCCGGGGAGATTCTCAAGACGTCTTTTACATGTATTTCCCATGTCTTTCCGAAAATTATAATAACTGGAGTCTTGGCTGCCACGAGTGCCTTGAGGTTTTGATCTTCGTGGGCATGATGCCTGGCGTGATGGGTGCTGCCAAAGGCAGCTATCCTGCTGTGGTTTAGGGAATAGTTTTGAATCTCGCGAAAGTATTGTTCGTCTTTTGGGTTGGACCCCGGCCAGCCCCCTTCAATGTAATCTACGCCGAGATCATCAAGTTTTAATGTTATCCGGACCTTATCCTCGACAGAGAGGTTAAAATCCTCGGCCTGAGTCCCGTCCCGAAGGGTTGTGTCATATATTTCGATTTTTTTATTCATGATCCAGACCAAACTCCTCGTGCAGTGCGCGAACGGCCAATTCAGTGAATTTCTCCTCAATGACGCATGATACCTTGATCTCAGAGGTGCTAATCATGAGGATATTAATTCCAAGCCTGGCCAGGATATCGAACATCTTGCCGGCCACACCCGCGTGGTTCCTCATGCCTACTCCCACTATAGAAACCTTGGCAATGCTCCGGTCTCCAGCCACCTTCTCGGCCCCGATTTCTTTGGCTACTTTTTTTACTATCTCTATGGCCTTTTCGTAATTTTCCCTTGGAATTGTAAAGGTCATGTCAGTGAGGTCACCGGCCCTTGTGTTCTGGATGATCATATCAACCACAATGTTTGCGTTTGAGATCGGATTGAATATGCCGGCAGCTATCCCGGGGCTGTCAGGGACCTTGGTGATGGTAATACGCGCTTCATTTCGGCTGTAGGTAACACCGGAAACCAAGATCTGTTCCATAGTTTTATCCTCCTTAACCACATGGGTCCCTGTGTTGTAAGTAAAACTCGATCTCACATGGAGAGGCATGCCGTATCGCATGGCAAACTCCACTGATCGGATCTCAAGGACCTTTGCACCGAGGCTTGCCATTTCCATCATCTCCTCATAGGAGATTCTGTCTATCTTTCTGGCATCCGGACATATATTGGGATCTGTTGTGTAGACTCCGTCTACATCTGTATAAATTTCGCAGATATCAGCATTAAGGACTACAGCCACTGCTACTGCAGTTGTGTCTGAGCCGCCCCTTCCGAGGGTGGTGATATTACCTCTAGGGGTAACTCCCTGAAATCCTGCCACAACAGGAATATGTCCTGATTTGATGGCTGCATTGAGTTTTTCAGTTGATATGTCCAGTATCCTGGCCTTTCCGTGGTCTGAATCCGTGTCGATTGGGACCTGATAACCCAGAAAGGACGTGGCCTCAAAGCCTTTTTCTCTGACTGCCATGGCAAAGAGGGAGATGGTCATCTGCTCTCCGGTGGCCAGCAATACGTCAAGTTCCCTGGGGTCTGACGTTGATTGTACTTGCCTTGCCAGGTCAATAAGCCGGTCGGTCTCCCCTGACATGGCAGAGAGGACTACTACCACATCATCGCCCTGCTTTTTGCAGGCAATCACATGATCTGCAACTCTTTTAATCAGATCACAGTCAGCTACTGAAGAACCGCCATACTTCTGTACGATTAGAGCCATAGCTATTCTTCCTCATGGTCTCCGGTCCAGATAGGGTCCTGTCCGAAGTGATGCATCCACCATTCTCCCTCGGTCATGCCATCCTCATTTGGATTGAGCTTTATTTCATACCTATCGGAATATTCCATCAAAATACTGTAGGCTGCATTTAGCCCGGCCATCTCTTCTGATGTGTCTATGCCTGGATTCCTGTCTGGATGAAGGTCTCTGCAGCGACGCCTGTATGCCTCCAGTATCTCTATCCTGGTTACCTGTTCAGGAAGCTTGAGAAGCTTTCTGGCTTGATCTATATCCTTCCAGCGATTGTGCCTCATAAGTTATAAAGTCACCAGGGATACACCCTTATTATTCAAAGTCCAGGGCGCTTTGATCTTCAGTTATTTTGTAGACGTGGTCTTCATGATAGGGCAATGATTCCCTTATGTGTTCGGGGATTTCACCGAACCTGGTCTCAAAATCCTCAAGATACTCTGTCCTGCCCTTGAGGAAATTCTTTATCTTCTTTTTGAGGATTTCCTTATCAGGAAAAAGAGAGTGTGCATTCATGAGGGACAGGTTGGCCCGGTCGCATTTAATCGGGTAATGGTAGCCCAACAAATCCGGTTCGGAGCTGAACCGCAGCTCTATGCGACTGAGATCATTGTAAATACCAAGAGACTGGCGCAGGGTCACCTTTGCATCGTCCGCGCCTATAGTGCCTGTATTGGACAGATAGCACTTTATGCGGTTTCTCTTGATAATATCATAGAAAATCATCGCATGCTCAAGAAGATTCCCGCAAACAAAAGGGTCAAGAAAGAAGACTCGCTTGAACTTACCTGCCTCCTCGGGATTGCCTCCGGAGCTCTCAATTGATTCGCCGTAGATAAACTGCATGGTGGCCTGTTCAGGAGTCAACTTGTTTATGGCATTGATCATGGGATTTCTTGTAAGGATGATTATATAATCCAACCTGTCCGCCCTTAAAGACGGGCTTGCTATTTCAAGATTCTCTCTCGTGACAACGGCCCGGCCATTTGCCGTCTTGGAAATATCTTTGAAATCAGGTATATATGGGTATTTGCTAATGGCAACATTTTCCAGGAAGGCATCACGGGAGTCTGCCCCACGGAGTATTTCAGGCTGGCTCTCATCCAGCCCCTCTGTCTTTACGTACAATCCTCCCATCTCAAAGGCCGCGTAGCTCCCGTCAAAGGCCAGAGTACCACCATCATCACCTATCATCTCAGAGCTCTCCCTGTGAAGCTTGGCGAACTTTCTGCAAAGTGTTGTTGTCTTACCTGTAGCAGTGAGGCCCGAGACACCCGCAACCACTTCCTTTAGCTCAGGTCTTTCGGTTTCAAGATCGTATATCCAGAGCCGGTCCCTCCTGGCACCTGAGTGCAGGAAGATGCCTGTCTTGTCAATGGCTTTTACCCGCCAGTCCTCAAATTGGAAGACACCCTTTTTCCCTTCACCAACGTATAGGCTGTTTTTGCATATCTTTACCTGCTCGCCCCTATTTTCTCCCATCCAGAGGCGGATGGCAATATCCTTGTCAATAAGCTTTTTGTGCTTGTTGTTTTCAAATGCCTCGTCTGTAAAAAAGATAATGGTGTAAGTGGGATCTTCCACCACCCTGCCGGCCGGATAGTCCATAAGTAGCTTGAGACCATAGGCTAGCTGGGCATAGACTTCAGGAATTATAAATCGGACAGTAACTCCATCCCGCCCGTCCCCTACTATGGTATCCAGTGATATTATTCGTTCCCTGCTCAGATACTCCACTGCCTCCAGGGCCAACTGTTCTTCTTCTTCACCAAAGGGGTGATCAATGTTGTTAGTGGTGTGGGGGGCTGAACGGGACATAGGCTCGGAATCAGCTGCCACTGAACCCATTTGTGTCCGGATTACCCCATCCTGTCTGATGGCAATCTCCTTGAATCTGTCAAGGGTAAGGCCTTCAATAAGCCGGCCTTCTCCCTTTGCATCTTCATATATTTTGACTGCTGCTTTCTTAAAATAGTGTTTCATGTTGACCTCCGGTATTTTTGTCACAGCTCATAGATTCCGTTCCACTCAGCCTACTTTTGGCCACGTGTGCCGGATGGGCCGTAGGACAGGAGGCAGAATCTTAAATTAGTGATTTGTCGGGTTTAGCTCGAAACAGGACGTTCAGGAAATCTGCTGAGATTTCCTCAGCCAATTTGGTAGAATTCGAGCTTATAATGATAAATAAATTTTCAGCAATTCTCATAATGCTTTTCCCAGGCAAGATACATGCACTAGAATACACAATATGATACAATATTCAATCCAATTTTACCAACCCTTCTGACTCACAAGGATATTACTAAAGAAATATGTTCAGTTTTTCTCCGCTTGAGACCAGTAAAGGAATAAGAGTTATTCCTTTACTGGTCCTAAGAGCTGCTTTGGTGATAGGAAGCCTCGTTTTTTTAATAATTATCCCGGCAGTTCCAAAGGCCAATGCTCTCAATGTTTTTGACCTTGAAGAGGGACGAACTGTTTATGGTACAATGAGGACAGTAAAGGCAGGGCACAAACAAACCCTGCTCGACATAGCAAAGGACCATGACCTGGGGTACAACCAGATAGTAGCAGCAAACCCCGGCATGGATCCCTGGGTGCCTTCAGAAGGCGCCGGCGTATTGGTGCCCACTGTATTTGTTTTGCCCAGAGGACGTCTGCCGTCCGGAATAGTAGTAAATCTTGCTGAGATGCGTCTGTATTATTTCAAATCCGCCGAAGAGGGACCGTCCCGCTTTTGGACATGTCCTGTAGGGGTCGGTAGAGAGGGCTATTCCACAGAACTGAGCATTTATACTGTGTTCCGTAAGGCCAAGGATCCAATATGGGTTGTGCCACCCTCAGTGCTGAAGGAAGATCCTGAGTTGCCTCCACAGGTACCTCCCGGGCCTGACAATCCTCTAGGAAAATACATTTTGCGCTTTTCACGCCTTTCATATGGTATCCACGGCACAAATCGTCCCTGGGGTGTGGGGCGCCGGGTCAGTCATGGGTGTATAAGGCTTTATTCTGAAGATATAGCCTCTTTGTTTCCGTTGGTGCCGGTAGGAACACTGGTCCGGATCATCTATGAACCGATAAAGGTTGGATGGGCGGAAGACAAGTGCTGGCTACAGGTATATCAAGACTATGAAAACAAGATTGATGATCCGCTGGCAGTAGCCTTTTCTGGTATTTCTGCCTGCGAACAGGCTATAGGCCCCCTTAAGATGGATTTCAGGCAAATCAAGAAGGCCATCAGGGAACAAACCGGCATTCCGGTGCCTGTGGCACGGGCAGACAGAGAATAGAAGATTTAGTAAGCAGAGCCGCGGCTCTCAATTTATTTAAGGAGGCTCTTTTCAAATATTCTTTCTGTCTTTTTAGCTGTAGTCTCAGCACTGCTGGCTGCTTCAGTGGCCCTGTTTGTCGCTGCATCCGCCCTGTCGGCTGCCATGACTGCCGCTGCCGCTGCCTCTTCAGCCTTTCGTGCAGATGATTCCAGTCGAGAAGCCAAGTCTTCTAAACGTTTGGCAGCGGCTTCTGCCCTGGATGCTGCTGCTTTCGACTCCTCGGCAGCCTTTACACCCTGTTTTATTACGCCCTTATCTTCTTCGCTGAGACCGCAGCCAGGCAAAGTGAACAGGCTGAGTGCAAGCAATAGACTCAAGACCGTTTTCAGAATCATCCATTTTTTTTCAGGAATTTTGTGTGTCATGGCTTCTCCTCACAAAATGATATTAAGGTTGTGTTTTGCAGATGGCTCAACAGAAATTATTTTATACCCATTCAGTTGTCCTGATGTATAAGCCCCTGACAGGAGGGTAACCTTTCCAGACGGAAAAAATATATTAAACAAAATATAACAGGATAGCTTGCCGGTAGGCAAGCATATAAATTTTGATGGATAAAAGTTATGAACAACGACCTATTCAAGCTTTTTACTGCATTGGTCTCGTTTTTGGCAGGTCTGGCCTTACTGCTTGGGTATGCCTATGCCAAAGAAATGTCCTCAAAATGTGTAGTGATCGACAAGGGGACCCACCGAATGTTCCTTCATAGGGATGGCAAGGTCATAGAGAGTTATGCTGTATCTCTCGGCATAGATTCCGTATCGCCCAAACGCCGCAGGGGAGACAAATCAACTCCTGAGGGCTGTTATTATGTGACCTGCAAAAAGTCTGATAGCAAATTCTATAAGTTCTTGGGCCTTTCGTACCCCAATAAGGTGAATGCATGGTTGGGATTAAGAAAAAGGCTTATTTCTTCAAGGGAATATAGTTCAATTGCAAATGCCATATCAGCAGGTGGTTGTCCACCTGCCGACACATCCCTTGGCAGTGGCATTAGTATACATGGTGGGGGGGTATATCGTAACAGCGGAAAATGCATGGTGAGAGACTGGACTAAAGGCTGCATAGCTGTAAATAATCAGGCTATGGATGTCATTTACTCTTTCTGTAATGTGGGGGATATGGTAATTATTTTAAACAGTAAGCACCAGTTTTTTGACATGATGCGTCCTTTTGGAAATCCTCTGGTCATAGACCAGACTTCAGAGTCAGGACGAAAAGGCAAAAAATACCTTTCTGAACTCGGGTTGGTTACAGTTTTTGGTCAGGCCCTTTTGAGATTAAGAGAGGGGAACGACTACAGCAGGTCCATTGAGATCTTGCTCTTTGGAAAGGGAGCCTCAAGGCCTCCCAGCTATGTGGTTTTTGATCGCAATGGCGACGGCATATTGGGATATGGAGATAAACAGACCGGGTCTTTCGGCACTGCAAAAAGAATGAAAAACCCTTACAGCAGACTGCTTGTAGAACTGAAAAAGGCCTTAATAAAAGGACGCCTTTTAGCCTGCCCGGAGAAATGACTCCTTTATCCCAAATAATCTGGCCAATTGGAGCATATCTTCTAGGGTCCATACCCTTTGGTCTGCTCTTATCCCGTTGCAAAGACATAGACCTTCGAAAACATGGCAGCGGGAACATAGGGGCTACCAACGTAGCCAGAGTGATGGGCAAGGGCTGGGGGCTTCTTACACTGACAGCAGACCTTGCTAAAGGCCTCTTGCCGGTCCTTGGCTGCATGTGGGTAATGGCCGGAGCGGCTGATCTTGATTTCTGGATTGCATGTACAGGCATCAGCGCTGTCCTGGGCCACTGCTATTCAATATTTAGCGGATTTCGAGGGGGGAAAGGCGTTGCCACTGCGGCAGGAGTGTTTCTCGGGGTGTGTCCCTGTGCTATCGGCGTTGGCGTGGTTGCTTTTGTAATAGCGCTAAAAAAGTGGGGCTATGTGTCGGTAGGATCTCTTGCGGCAGCTCTATTTACTCCTATTCTGATGCACTTTTTCTGCCCTGCACCTGAACTTGAACTTATGGCTTGGGGAACTGCCTGTATCATCTGGATGAGGCACAAGGATAACATTAAGCGACTGATAAGGGGGGAAGAAAAGGGTTGGGGGAAAAAGAGCCCTTTACCAAATTCTTGATAGGGCATTTATGTTTTCAAACCCAACGCCTTAATTTTTCTGTGCAGGTGCCTCCTTTCAATGCCAATAGCCTGGGCGGTTTTTTTGATATTACCCTGGTGTTCGGCAAGTTTTTTTTCAAGATATTCCTGTTCAAATAAGGCCTTTGCCTCTCTGAAGTCCTGGCAACTCAGCCAAACAGGCTCTGAAATCGAGAAGCTAGTTAGGGCCTCGGCGGCGGCCCCGAGGCCCTGATGAAAAGATGGGGGCAGATCATCTATTGTAATCTCCGGCCCTTTGGTCAAAATTACAAGCCTTTCTATCATATTGCGCAACTCTCTCACATTTCCTGGCCAGTCGTATGCCATAAATGCCTTAATTACTTCCTGGTTTGCCCTTTTCTTGGGACCATGGGCGGTGTTCCCGGAAAATTCGCTCAGAAAGCCTTCTGTAAGAAGAAAGATGTCGTCTTTGCGCTCCCTGAGGGGTGAGACCTCTATAGGTATCACGTTTAGCCTGTAGTAAAGATCTTCCCGGAAATGCCCTTTCCTTATCTCTTTTTCAAGGTCTTTGTTTGTGGCTGCCATAATACGTACGTCTATCGTTATGGTCTTGCTCCCACCGACCCGCTCAAACCTCTGTTCCTGGAGTATTCGCAGGATCTTTGCCTGGGTCTTAAGGCTCATATCCGTTATTTCATCAAGGAACAGGGTCCCTTCGTTTGCAAGGTCAAATTTCCCCCTTTTCATCGTGGTTGCACCGGTGAAGGCCCCTTTCTCATGTCCGAACAGCTCGCTCTCAATAAGTTCTTCAGGTATTGCAGCGCAGTTGACTTCTATGAGTGGTTTCCGGTTTCGCTTGCTCATTCGATGAATAGTCTGGGCCACGAGTTCCTTGCCCGTTCCGTTTTCCCCCTGGATCAGTATCCACGCATCAGTAGGGGCAACAATAGCGAGCTGTTCCTTGAGCCTTCTCATGGCAGGGCTTTCACCAATGAGTTCTCGCCTTTCCCCGGTCTTTTGCCTTAAAAAGACGTTTTGTTCCCGAAGGTCGTGATATTTGAGGGCATTCTGGATCGCCAGAAGCAAATGTTCATAGGAAAGAGGTTTTTCTATAAAGTCATAGGCCCCCAGCCTGGTGGCCTTTACAGCCGTTTCAATAGTTCCGTGGCCGGACATGATTACTGCCGGAATAAACGGCCAGTCGGCCTTTATCCGTGTCAATACTTCCAGGCCGTCCATGCCCGGCATCCAGATATCCAGCAGGACAAGATCCGGAAGGTCCTCTCCCATGATCTTAAGGGACGTCTCTCCGTCCGGTGAGGTCTGCACGTCAAATCCCTCGTCTTCAAGGATATCCGTCACAGATTGAAGGATTGATTCTTCGTCATCTACTACAAGTATCTTTTTCTTTACCATGGCAAATTATTCGAGCAGGTTTCCGTCCAGGAACTAGTTAATAGGAAAAATCAATACAAATCTAGCCCCGCTGGGAATATTATCTTCCACTAATATGCGTCCATTATGGTCCGCTACAATAGAGTTTACAATTGCAAGCCCAAGACCTGTACCCCCTTTTCTTTTAGAAAAATAAGGTTCAAAGAGCCTTGAAAGGTCCTCAGGGGAAATACCTGGTCCTGTATCGGACACACTAAGACATATTTCATTCCCGGCAGTGTTATATGTTATCTGAATGTTTATTTTACCACCATCAGGCATGGAGGCTACCGCGTTGTCCAGAAGGTTGATAAGGGCCCTCTTTATCTGGTCAGAGTCCAATAAGGCATCCGGCAACCCTTTCTGTACGTCCAGTTTAAATTCAACTTTTGGATGTCCATCCCTATAAAGTGCAAGTACGTCATCTGCCAAATCGTCCAGCCTCGTGGGTCGAAGTCTGGGGACCGGCATCCTGGCAAAGTTGGAAAATTCATCTACAAGGTGTTTAAGTTCTTTTGCCTGGCTTATGATCGTATTTGTACATTTGTCAAAAACAACCCTGGCTTCGTCATCCAGCTTGTCAAGATATTTCTTGCGCAACCTTTGTGCTGAGAGCTGTATTGGAGTTAATGGATTCTTGACCTCATGTGCGATGCGCCTGGCTACCTCGCGCCAAGCAGCGAGGCGCTGAATCTTCTCAAGCTCTGTCAGGTCATCAAAGACTATGACTACTCCGAGAGATCTTTCATCCTGGTCTCTTAATATGGTAAAGCTTGCCAGGAGAGAAAGGGTCTTTTCTTTTATTTCCATGCGAATCGGACGCTGAAGCGTGCCTTTTGGAGAAAGGCTGAGTTCCTGCCTGATTTCCTCAAATTCCTTGGCCTGATCCTTTGTCAGGAGCTGAAGATACGGCTTCCCGATTACCTGATCCGAGGACATATCCAGAATGCTCGCAGCTGATTTGTTCATAAGAGTGACGGCACCCTGTCTGTCTATGGATATTACTCCTGCTGTTACGTTCTGTAGGATAATCTCAATATAGCGCCGGCGTTGTTCCAGTTCGCCATAGCTCTTTCGCAACTGTCTTGAGGTCTCTTCAGTCCTGCGTCTGGCTTCCTTAAGGTCCTGGGTCATGATATTAAATGCCCGCACCAGAGAACTGAGTTCATCCTTACCTTTAGCTTCAAGGCTGAAATCCAGGTCTCCCAGTGCTACACGGTGGGTGGCCTCAGCAATCATCTGAACAGGCTCTGTAATGCTCTTGGCAAGACGGAATCCAAACCATATGGAAACAAAAATAATCAGGAAAGTAATCAGACAAAGGGTAATTAACAGAGAACCCTTAATTGGGTTCTGAAACAGCCTCAACTGTCGATAGTCCTCATAACCCGAGCGAATATCATCTAGCAGGTAACTCATATCCTGGGGCATCAGGTGTCCCAAAACTAATACAGCCTGAACACTGTCATCTGCATTTCTTAAGGGGCGTAAGATCCGGATGAGTTCACCGCTCTCCAGAGAGACACTGTGCACTAGTGAGTCCTTGCTTTCAAAGACCTGATCCAGCACAGAGGGAGGAATACTTGGTGGCATATCCACGAGCGGTAGCCATATCTTAACAAAAAGCTCTTTATGGGATGAATTTATTACCTCTATGGAATTAAAGTGGATTGCGCTGCCGGAACCTTGAGCACCAGGTAAGAGTAATGTTGGATTCACTAGCTGTTCTACGCATACCCTGTTTATTGTATTGTCCTCTTCAATACACCTCAGGCTCAGGAGTCTCTCCATCTCTTGTGACAGGTGCTGCAACTCAGTAACCTGGCCTTCATAATATGTTCTTCCTATTGTCAGAGCATTATCAAGGGACCTTTCCACCTTTATGTTGAACCAGTAGCCGATGCTGGTCCGGAGAAATTGGAAGGAGACCAGAAAGAGCAGTGTCGTAGGAATAAGGGATAGAGAGACAAAGGCTATTACGAGTTTGGTCCTGAGCTTGGCTCCCGGTAAGTTTTTTCTGTCTTCGAATACCAGTTTGACCAGATTACGAACTACAAGAAAACCTAGAAGCAGGACAAGGAGAATATTAAGGTTAATTACTGCAAAGATTAGCACATTGCTACTTGTCGATAGCGGGCTGAAACCGGAGATCAGATGGTACTCGGCCAAGGACAGCAGGGCAATAAGAATCCCTGCTGCTATCATGATGATGCGTTCGAATTTTCGTTTTCTAGCTTCGCTAGTAGGTAAAGCGGATTTCATACCATTCAGTCTGGCAACCCCACGAGGAAAACAGGTCCAAAAGTCCTTTAAAAGGCAGGGACGATGCTGCTTCTTCCATCTTCGCCCGTACCCGCAATGTATACGTCTTTCCCCGAGGCAGCTCGGACAAAGAAAATATCGAGACGTCGTTAATCTCAAAAGCAAGCGTTCTTGCTTCTTCTAAGGTCCTCACACTGACTACCCTGGGGGAATCCGGACCAAATGAAACTCTATATTCCCCTTTGAGATTGTCATAGGTAAGTGTTCTTAATATGAAGTGTCGAGAAAGACTTTTTTTAATCAGAAAACGGGGTGCCTGTAGCTCTACTTCGTAGATATAGCGTACTATAATCCCGCTTTCTAATGCAATTTGTACATACGGGGGACACCCGTTTTTTAGGGAAAAGTAGGCCAGGAGCTTATCCCGGGAATTTGATACTGTAAAATCATAGATTTTTGGGTCAGGCCGGTCCTCCGCCAATGATACAGTAGTCTTAATTCTTGGAAATAAAGAACAGGGTGTCAGGATCAAAACAAATAGAATAAGAAAGGTTATAAGTAGGATGGATTTTGACGAGATCACTCGGTAGCTAAGCAATTTTTTTATCTTCAAACCCTTTTGGTTCCGGCTTGTCCGGGTTAGGATTTTATGAGCTTAATGAGTTAGTTATGGAAAAGCAAGGTGATTTCAGGGTTGACTGAGCCAGGTCCCCTGAACAGCATCCATGAGCAAAAGCAGATAGAGTGATCCTGGTGCCTTCAGCCTTCCCGCAAGGTTTCCGGCCTCATCGCCTTCTCCGCAATATAGGTCCAGTCTATGTGGTCCTTTGATGGCACTGCCCGTGTCCTGATTGCACACAAAGCCCTGAAAGATTTCGGCACCTCCATGAATCGGCCGGCTCACAGGCATTGGCACCTGCAAAAAACATAGGGCACCAGGCGGATAGATCTTGTGATCAAGGGCCACGGATCTCATGGGTGTCAGCACTTCCCCCAGCGTTCCTATTGGTCCCTCTTTTTCCCATTTAAAGAAAATGTATCTGGGATTGGCGGCAAAGGCCTTTCTGAATTCATCCGGGTTTTCCTCTGCCCAAGCGCGGATACCCGGCCAGTCTGCCTGATCCTTGGGTAGCAGTCCCTTGTCTATAAGCCATCGACCAATACTATGATAGGGATGACCGTTACTGGAAGCATAGTGGATATATCTCCTGCTTTCGTCCTGAAACCGGAGTATTCCTGAACCCTGAATATGAAGCATAAGCCCATCCACTGGTGACTGCAGCCACGCAAGGACACCAGCACATTTGAGTTTCCTGCCGTTGTCAATGTCCGCTCGTGTATGGTATGGAATCAGACTTTGCCCGGATACCCTCCCATAAAGTGTTTCTCGCGGAAGGGAGGAGTCAAAATCATGCAGTGCTATTCGAATAAGGTCCGGGGGAATTTCATAAAGTGGATAGGAGAATTCTTCATCCGCCTCTAGAGAAGCAGCCAGTTCAGGCTGGAAATATCCTGTCACAAGGAACGGCCCTGCAAGCCCCTTTTCCTTCTCATCCCCAGTTATCCTGTAAACTATAAACAGGCGGCGGATTTCCCTCTGAAGGTCCTCCTGAGGAAGGTTTTGGTCCAGGAGTCTGAAAAAGGCCTTTAGTGTCTTCTTCAGTGTGCCTACAGTTATGGATTCGTTGCCCCAGGATATTTGCTCCTCATCCTTATGCTTTTCCAGATATTCCAGGCTGGCAGAAACGGCCTTTTGCAGGCCTTTTTTGTCCTTAAGGTCCTCAAAGGCCGGAAGCTGTTCAATGGGGACCTGTTCTATTAAAGGAACATGTAAGGGCACCGGCACAGGTGGAGTGGGTAGCCAGAGGAGCCGATACAAGACAACCAGGCCACCAAGGGCCCCAATCAGCCCGATTAAGAAAATCCATAAGGCAATAATAGTCCGGTTGATTACCATGATTTATCGTAAGCGTTCACAGGGCACCGCATCTGCTTTGTTGTCGGGCACTTGAAGTACAGGGAGTACGTCTGCGTACCCTCCGCCTCGCATCTGCAGCACC
>JAUWGF010000042.1:0-11891 GCA_030606515.1 Deltaproteobacteria bacterium
GCTTGGGCCGCCATGCATCATCTGTCCAAAAAGCCTTCGGTGTTTCACGTGGCTCAGGTATATTTCTTCAGATGCCCTGGTAAGGCCTACGTAAAAAAGCCGTCTCTCCTCTTCCTGGTCTGCCTCTTTCCATGGAAGTATCCCGGGCTCACATCCGATCAGGAAGACTACCGGGAACTCAAGGCCCTTGGCCGCATGGATCGAAAGCAGGGATACGGCTTCTATGTTGATATCCAGCAGGTCGGCCTCGTTACGAAGCAGGACTGCAAGGGAGTCCACATGCGGATGTCTTTTGATGGCACGCGCAAGGGCCCTGAGAAGAGGCCTGTTTGGGTCAAGATCAAGAATATCGATTATGTAACTCAGGAGTTGAGGGCCATCTTTGCCCTGAAGTCCGGGTTTTAGGTCCGGAAGTTTTCTGTTCCACAGGTCCTTACCACCCGGGAGTTTTAACAGATGATACCGGACAGTTCGTCCCTTAAGGATTTCCCAGAGACGCCATATAGAGCGAAGTTCTTTTTGGGCAAGCGGATCAGGGGTGTCTGCCCGCTGAAAGGGTATCCCCTGTCTTGATAGCGCCTCGGCAACCGGGTTTCCCAACGCTTTGGCCCTGAAGAGTATCGCTACATCTGAAAGGCTTCTCAGGGTGTTACCGCCGGCTGTGCCACTGTCAAGTGAAACAAAGCTGAGCCCACCCACTATCTGTTCAATGGTCCTTGCCACCCACTTTGCCTCAGCCGTGGGATCTCCAAAGGGTTTAATCCTGATTTTCGGCATCCTGTCCTTGACGGATTTTAAACGCACAGCCGATCTGTCTTTGATGAGACTTGTTGCAGCGTCGAGAAATACCTGGGGACACCTGTAGACAGTGTCCAGGACCACAGTTTTAACATTCTCGAAATCCGTATTGAAACAATGTATGAACTCAGGGCTTGCGCCTCTGAATCCATAAATGGCCTGGTTTGGGTCACCGATTACTGTGATGTTTCCGTCTTTCCTTGCCATTGACTTTATCAGGGTATACTGGGCAGGACTTATGTCCTGAAATTCATCTACCAGGACAAAGGGAAAATCCCTATGGAATTTTGCCCTGATTTCAGTATGTTCGAGGAGTCGCAGGGCCTCCAGGAGAAGGTCGTCATAGTCCCAGAGACCGTATTTTTCAAGGAGTCCATGATGTGCCTGAATCAGGGCCTCCAGATCTTCGTCTTCATTTATCCTTGGGGGGAAGTGCTGCTTGGCCTTTGAGATACGTTCATAAAGTCTTTGAGGTTTTGTGTTTGATAATCCCAATTTCTTTGCTGCCTCTTGGCAAAGGTCCCTGGCATCTTTCTCGTCTATGGGAAGCCGTGCGTCTTCACCCAGAGTCTGTTTTAAAAATCCAAGTGCCCAGCCATGAAATGTGCTTATTTTTGGGATTTTTTGCCCATTATGTACGCACTCCGTGGAGAGTTCGCTGTTCAGGAGCCGGGATACGCGCTCAGAGATCTCCTTTGCTGCCTGGTTGGTAAAGGTCATGGCAAGTATCTGGTCAGGTTTTGCAGCACCTGTTTCTATAAGGTGTCCGATTCGGTAGCTGAGGACCCTGGTTTTACCTGTGCCGGGTCCTGCAACAACAAGAAGCGGGCCGACCCTGTGTGTTACGGCCTTATACTGAGTTGGATTTAGATTTGAAGACCAGTCAATCATTTCATAGCCACGTGAAGCTCCTGGGAGCATTCACATATTAAGTAATGAACATCGAACATCGAACGTCCAACATCGAATGTTGAATGGGAAAAGATGAAGAAACAGAAATAGCTGTTGAATGTTCGGTATTGGGTGTTTGTTTTTTCATTCGATGTTGGACGTTGGACGTTCGATGTTCATCTTTCAAAACAACCACGTATGGTATAAATGCAATCTGTGAATGCTTACAAAATAACTTAGCGCTTATGGATTCCCTCCCCAACGTGTGAATGCGCCCGAAGCTCCTTAAAGATGTGGCGTTTGATTTTTCTGGTAGAGGTCTTAGGGAATTCTTCATCTGTTAAAGTGAAGGACTTGACTCTTTTGAAAGCAGCCAGTGTCTGGTTTGCTGTTTTGACCTCTTTGGCTATGAGCTTGTGTATGTCCTGATCGCTCAGGTGTTTTTTGGGAGAGTGTTTGCCAATGGCCTCGTAGTTGGGAACTATCACTGCGCGGATTTCTTCTCCACTCTCTTTTTCGTAACCATAGACTATTGATTCCAGGATAAAAGGCCTCATGTTGATCTCGGCCTCTATCTCCTCAGGGTAGATGTTTTTTCCGGCAGGAGTGACAATGATGTTCTTGGCCCTCCCGCAGATGTACAGATAGCCTTTTTTATCCTGATATCCCAGATCCCCGGTCTTTAGCCAGCCGTCTGAGTCCAGCACCTCTAGCGTGGCCTCAGGGGCTTTATAATATCCTTTCATAATCATTGGGCCTTTAAATGCAAGTTCCCCAATGCCGGTCTCGTCCGGTTCGAGTATCCTGACCTCTACACCGGAAAGAGGTTTGCCTATGCTTTTATCCACGGGTTTATCCACAGGGTTGAAGGTAAGTACCGGACTTGCCTCGGTAAGCCCATAGCCTTGTAGCATCTTGATTCCCAGCCACCTGAATTCCCTGGGGATTTGTGGCATAAGCGGGGCGCCCCCAACCACCAGAAAACGAAGGGAACCGAGCCCGGCCTGTTCTCTGAGGCTTCTGAATAAATGTATGCCCAGGTTCTTTATGCCCAGTTTTTCACCTGTCGTGACTGCATTCATAATTATGTGAAATATCATTTGTTGCGCAGAAGGTGTACGGCTAATGGCACTGTGGATTCCATCCAGCATTTTTTGGAATAGCAAGGGGACACCGAACATCACAGTGGCCCTGCTTGCCTTCAAGTCCTCCAGTATGCTGCGGGACTTGAGACTCCGGGCAAAGGTGATTGTGGAACCGCTGTATATGGGAAGGAGAAAGCCGGCCGTACACTCGAATGTATGATGCATCGGCAGGACCGAGAGGAAGTGCTCCTGCTTCAACTTTATTGCTTGATAGCAGGCAGTTATGTCTGAAACTATATTGCCGTGGGTCAACATGACGCCCTTGGGGCTGCCGGTAGTACCTGATGTGTAAATTATAGCGGCTATGTCCTCAGGAACCCTGTGTGGTAAAGGGTCTTGTGATTGTTGTCCTTTCCTGACAAGTTCTTCAAAGGGCATCGCATCCCCTGGGATGTCTTTGGTATCCAGGGCCAGGGCTATCACCTGTTTTGGTTTTGGAAAGCCCTTGGTGGTGTCGAGAAGGCAGTCCATGAATTTGGGAGCCACAAAGGCCATGGCCACCTTGGCGTCAGCCATCAGGTGCAGTATCTCGTTTTCGCTTAACAGAGTATCTATAGGCACACAGATCCCACCGGCAGAGGTGATGGCCAGATAGGCGACGGCCCATTCAGGGGAGTTTGCCCCTAGTATTGCGCAATTAGCGTTTTTCTTTAAACCATAAGCTATCAGCCCTCCGGCCAAGGATTCAACCTTACTGCCAAGTTCACCAAAGGTGATGACCCTGTCTCCCTGAGGCTCTCTTGCTATAAGTGCGGGCCGGCGTTCAAACTCGCAGGCCGAGCGCCTGACCATCTCAGGCAAGGTCATTACATTTCTGTTATTCTGCAAAGCTGCTGTCCCTATTCAGAAGACCGCCAAGAAGATAACATACACGCTGTACGACAGGAGCAGGGCTGCTCCCTCCCATCGAGTCACTTTCATCCCAATCCTCATAACAGGCAATAGGACCAGGCTGAAGGCAATCATTACAGGGAAATCCCTGTGGAGCAGGTCCGGGTTGATATCAATTGGGGTAATACAAGCGGTGACGCCAAGTACGGCACACAGGTTAGATAGATTGCTTCCTATTACATTTCCCAGGATCAGGTCTGTCTGGCCCTTACGGGCCGCTGCCACTGTTGTGGCAAGTTCAGGCAGGGAGGTGCCTATGGCTGTCAGAATCAGGCCAACAATGAGTTCAGGTATACCCAGATACACCGCAATGTTTTCAGCCCCCCAAACCAGTGATTTGGAACCGATAACCAGCCCTGCCAGCCCGGCTATAACCAGTACAAGGTCAAGCCAAAAGGAACTTTTGCAGTTGAGAGACTTGTCGAATTCTACTTGGAGTGTATAGGGTTTCTCCCGGCTGTGACGATACAGGGCCAGGCAATAGGTTGTAAAGGTGATGAGTAAGATCAGGCCTGCCAGGCGCCCCAGATGGCCCATTGTTGCAAATGCCCAGAGAGCCATGCTTACCACTATTAATAAGGGTATCTCTGTTCTGAGCATCCTCAGACGGACAGGCAGGGGAGTGAGCAAGGCCCCAAGCCCCAGGATCAGTCCTGTATTGGCTATATTGCTCCCCAAGATGTTTCCCATGGTGATATCAGGCTGGCCGGAAAGGGCTGCTGACAATGCCACGCCCATCTCCGGAGCTGAAGTACCAAAGGCTACAATGGTGAGGCCGATTACAATGGGACTGATTTTCCAAAGGCGAGCCATGCGTATGGCTCCTCTAATAAGAGCTTCAGCCCCGCCGGCGAGAATAATCAACCCCAGTATAAAAGCTGCGGTAGGTAGTATCCAGGATGGCATAAATGGTCAGGATTTGGCTATGGTTTCTTCATCCAGCATGGCGGAAATGCTATCCCACACTTCTTTTGTCACAATATCTTTGGGGATAGGGCCGTCCGGGCCCACAGTCTGAACAGGGAGGCCGAAGGTCACCTTTATCCGGCCTGAGCGTACCCTGATACTCCCCTTGGGAAGCACATTGTGGCTGCCGCTTATGGCTACAGGCACTATAGGGCATCCGGCCTTAATTGCAATCAGTATTCCTCCCACCTTAAAGGGCATCAATCGGCCGTCAGGGCTGCGGGTACCCTCCGGGAAGATGACTATAGGGGTGCCTTTTTTTAATCTCTCAGCAGCTTCTTGCACGCTGCGCAGGGCGGCCTTACCACCGGACCTGTCAATAGGTATATAACCTGCGTGATGCAGAGCAAAGCCAAACAGGGGTATTCTGAAGAGTTCTTTTTTGACTACAAAACGGAATTGTACAGGCAAGGCCTCTTGCACTATAGGTATGTCAAATTGGCTTGCATGGTTGCAGGCGAATACCACAGGTGTTCCTATAGGTATATGCCCGTGGCCTTGTACCTCTATCTTGACACCTGATGTCCTAATGATAATTCTTGCCCAGAGCCTTCCAAGTCTGTGGATCCAGTTCCCGGAAGCATCGACAATGCCTGCTGTCAGGACTGCAGGAAAGAGGAGCATAAAGGCCAATACAACTACAATGGGAGTTAAAGCAGCTCTCATAATTTTTTGAATCAACAGCTATGGACCCGTATCTAAGCGCGAATTCCAATGACTTATTCCTTTACGGGTCCTATGGAATTAACATTGGTTTAATATGTAATCTCCGCCTTATGATGTGGCCTGCAAGGTCAAAAACTTTGGTGGAACGGTCTATGATTACCGAGTCTGCACTTGCCTTAATACCTTCAAGCGCCAGAAGGGATGATTCAGGTCTTGCGGCTGTAGTGACATCCCCTTTAATTTTTGCGTATTTCATCCATTGTCTGATTCTTGCCGCAAGCTCCCCGCTCTTGGGAAGCGGGGCATCAAGAAGCACTGTAACATGGAAAGGTGGATAGTCCGAAAGGAGTTCTTCAACAAGGGTCCAGGCGGCCTTTGTGCGATCTGTGGGCCTGAAGCGGCGAAATATCCGGCTGATGTCCCGGACGAAATTGTCATCTGCCAGAAGTACTGACCTGCCCCTTATGGCACTTTCAAGAGTTATAAGTATGTTGTGGCCGTCTATGATCAGTTTTTCCCCTTCGAGTGCCCCCACACGCACTATCTTAGCACACCGTGCCATACTCTGCTCCCTGGTGAAGACCCCGCGATAAAGCAGGTCCCGTTCTCCTTGATGGAGCTGGAAGTGGTTTCCTATAAATAAAAGGGCTGACTTCCTCGGGTATCCGCGACTCAGAAGGAACCGGAAATCCCGGGCCGCGGGTCTCAGAAGGTTTTTTCTAAGGGCATGAACTCTCATAATTTCCGAGGTAATGCTTGCTTGGCCATCCTGCAGACATTATTATTTTGTTGTTATGAAGATACTAATCTATCCACATGAGATATTAAGACAAGAGGCCCGACCCGTTGAGAGGATAGACGGGGAATTCCAGGGCCTGATCGACCAGATGCTGGAAATGATGTACAGGGCCAAAGGGGTGGGCCTTGCAGCAAACCAGATAGGTAAACTCAAGCAACTGGTGGTCATGGATATAACTCCTTCTGAAGAGGGCCCAAACCCTATAGTATTAATTAACCCTCGTATCACAGAATTGGAAGGAGAGGAAGTGGGTGAAGAGGGTTGTCTGAGCGTTCCAAACTATGTGGCGCCTGTAAAACGAGCTCTCAGATTGCATCTGACAGGATATGACCGGAACGAAAAGGAAGTCAGGATAGAGGCCGAAGGACTCCTTGCCCGGTGTATACAGCATGAGTTGGACCACCTGAAGGGTATATGTTTTGTGGACCGCTTGAATCCTGTAAGAAAGACACTTTTCAGGAAGAAGTGGCCAAAGATCCGCCCCAGAGAGGAGTAGCAAGATAGGAACACAAAGATAAAACTATTTTTTAACTACGATCGTCGTTCCCTTCGTAGTTTAAATTTTCGTAACCGTTCACGGGTAAAGGGCATTTCTTTTTACTTCCACATTTCAGCCCTTTATTTTCTGAGGCTTTTGCCCTGGGGGATATCTTGCCCCCTCCGCATTCGCCTCCGTTGCACTACGGCGCTGCGGTTTCCCCCAGAGCAAAAGCCAAGAAAACTACGGGGCTTCCGTTAGGCCGTTCCAAGAAACACCCCTACCCGTGAACGGTTACAAATTCTTTTTGCAATTCTGACTGATTTAAAAAGCGCAATTTGTGACCGTGTAGAGTATATACTGGATGGTGCTGCCCCCTCAGCGAAATGAAAGGTAGAAACAATGGGGAAGGAGGGTAAAGATGATGACGCGAGAAGGCCGTTGTCCCAACTTCAACCACGGGCGTCCAAATGCACTGGTGCGCTTTTGTTCAATGTGCGGCGAGGTGGTGAATAACAAGATTCCCGCTAAAGTGTGTAGTGAGGAAAAACATGCGAAAAGCAGACGTGAACGGAACACCTACTGTGTGGATTGCGGTGAACAACTTATCCAAGGGAAGTGATCGCCCCGCGGGCGGTCTGAAAAATATCGAATGAAACGAAGGTATTTTTTCCAAGAAGAACGCATTTATCAAGAGGATATAGAGGATATAGAGGAGGCAGGTAAGCTATGGGAAATATTAAGATCGTAATTGTTGGAGTTGGTAATTGTGCCAGTTCCTTGATACAGGGCATCCACTACTACCGGGAAAAGACCCCGCAAGACGCCATCGGCCTGATGCATTGGGAAATCGGCGGGTACAAGCCCGGCGACATCGAGGTAGTCGTGGCCTTCGATATCGACAAGCGTAAAGTCGGTGTCGATGTGCATGAGGCCATTTTTTCCGCCCCCAACTGCACGGCGGTTTTCTGTTCCGACCTTCCCAAATCAGAAGTTACTGTTCGGATGGGCAGGATTCTGGACGGGTTTTCGGACCACATGAAAAATTACGACGAAAGGCGCACCTTTATCCTGGCCGATGAGCCGGAACCGACTGAAGAAGAAGTCGTTAAGATCCTGAAGGAATCCGGCGCGGAAATCCTCTTGAATTATCTCCCGGTCGGCTCCGAGGAGGCGACCAGGCTTTATGCAGGCTGCGCATTGAAGGCCGGCTTGGCATTCGTCAACAATATGCCGGTTTTTATCGCCAGCGATTCTGAAGGACGGTGGGCAAGGCATTTTGAAGAGGCCGGTCTCCCCATTATTGGTGACGACATCAAGGCCCAGATGGGTGCTACTATAGTTCACCGCACGCTGACCGATCTGTTCGCCAAGCGCGGGGTCAGGCTGGAGCGTACGTATCAGCTCAATACCGGCGGCAACACCGATTTTCTCAACATGCTCGACCGCAACCGTCTGGCTTCCAAGAAAGAGTCCAAGACCGAGGCTGTACAGGCCGTGACTGCCCACCGTATGGACGAAGACAACATCCACATCGGCCCCAGTGATTATGTGCCCTGGCAGAACGACAACAAGGTGTGTTTCATCCGTATGGAGGGCAAATTGTTCGGTGATGTGCCCATGAACCTCGAGCTGCGCCTGTCGGTGGAGGATTCGCCCAACTCGGCCGGAGTGGCGATCGACTCCATCCGCTGCGCCAAACTGGCGTTGGACCGGGGACAGGGCGGCATACTGGAAGCGCCATCGGCCTATTTTTGCAAACATCCCCCTCGCCAGTTTACCGACGATGAAGCCTTCCAGATGATGGAACATTTTATCAACGGGGACTGAAGCGATGGGGATGAAGTGCCTGATTATCGCGGCGGGCAAGGGCAGCCGGCTGCAGCAGAGGGGTGACAGCAAGCCCCTCATCCCTATTCTGGGCATTCCTCTGATCGAACGTGTCATCCGTGCCGCATTGGAGACCGGGGCGGATGAATTTTATGTCGTTACCGGCTACCAGGGTGACCATGTTTGCGATTTCCTGAAGCGGCTGGGGGAACGTCTTGCAATTCGTATCACTCTATTGGTGAATGACGATTGGGAGAAAGAAAATGGTCTCTCCATACTTAAGGCGCGGGACGTTCTGCACGAACCTTTTTTGCTGCTCATGGCGGATCACCTCTTCGATCCGCACATGGTTTGCGCATTGACAGCGCATGCCATGCCCGAGGGGGAGATCGTGCTCGGGGTAGATGGCGACATCAGCAATCCACTCGTCGATATGGAGGATGTCACCCGCGTCAAGGTGGAAGACGGGAAGATCCGTGATATCGGCAAGGGACTGGCCGATTTCAATGGCTTCGATACCGGTATTTTCCTGTGCTCTCCCGGCATATTTAAGGCCCTGGACAAAAGCAGAGAAAAAGACGGTTACAGCACCCTGTCCGGGGCGGTGCGGGTACTGGCCGCAGAAGGATGCGCCAAAGCGATCCCCGTAAGCGGTTTCTGGATTGATGTGGACGATCCCGCGGCTTTCCACAAGGCGGAGAAGGCCTTGCTGGATCGTCTTGGCGACAAGTCAAACGACGGGCCGGTAGCACGTTATTTGAACCGTCCTGTCTCCGTGCTGTTTTCCCGTCATTTGGTGAAACTTGACATTACGCCCAACCAGATTTCCCTGTTCTCGTTTCTGTGTTCTCTGCTGGCCGCCGGACTGTTTGCGCTGGGCGGATATCTCGTCCTGCTGCTGGGCGGTATTCTGGCCCAGTTCGCATCCATCATTGACGGTTGCGACGGCGAAGTGGCCAGGCTAAAGTATCAAAGCAGTGACTTCGGCGGCTGGTTCGATGCAGTGCTGGACCGCTATGCCGACGCTTTTCTGCTGTTCGGCTTGACTTGGCACCTGCTGGCGGCAGAAGCGAGCGGTTGGGTCCTCTTCACCGGTTTCATGGCCATTATCGGCTCGTTCATGCTGAGTTACACAGCAGACAAGTACGACAACCTGATGCGCAAGCGGATCAATGCCGGGGGCTGGGCCGGGCTGCGGATGGGGAGGGATGTACGGGTGTTTCTCATCTTTCTGGGTGCGGTGACGAATCTGATACTGCCGGTGCTGGTGGTGATTGCCGTTGTGATGAATCTCGAAACCATACGCCGGGTTAGGCTTGCGTGTCTTGACTAGCGTCGAATGTGCCAAACAGAAAATCCGGCTGGTTGTTGCATGCTCGCGGGTGCCGGAGGATTCACGTCACGCCGACAACACACTGGAGTGGCTGCTGCGCTTGGCACCGGATGCCGGCTATGCTCTGCAGCTAGCGGCGCTGGCCCACGACATTGACCGGGCCATCGAGAAGACAAAAGTCAATCGTGCGGCCTTCGACGATTACAATGCCTTCAAGGCCGCTCACGCCCGTAACGGAGCGGAAATACTGCGCCCGATTCTGACTGCATGTGGCGTAGAACGGCATATTGTGGACGAGGCCTGCCGTTTGGTAGAGGTCCATGAGGTGGGTGGCGATCCTGGCTCCGATTTGCTCAAGGACGCTGACAGCATCTCCTATTTTGATGTCAACCTGCCGCTCTATTACCAGCGTGAGGGTTGGGACGAGGCCAAGCGGCGATCACGCTGGGGCTATCAGCGGCTTTCCCCTCGGGCAAAAGAGATCGTCAAACAAATCGGCTATGAGGAAGAGGCACTGGTGCGCTTGTTGCGAGAGGTGACTCATGAAAGCGCCAACTGACAGCGTAGCGCTTGGGCGGCGTGGTAACAGTTGCTGAGGAAGTCATGAATTCGTATAAAATTGTATTTATGGGTACTCCTGAATTTGCAGTTCCAGTGCTGAAGGCCTTAATGGAAGGTCCAAATCAGGTGGTGGCTGTAGTAACCCAGCCTGACAGGCCCAAGGGGCGGGGCAGGAAATTGGTGCCCTCTCCAATAAAGGTTTTGGCAGAAAAGGCGGGTATAGCCGTGCTTCAGCCCGAGAAGGCCCGCTCCCCGGAGTTCCTGAGTCAGGTATTAGACCTTGCCCCGGACCTTTTGGTTGTTGCTGCCTACGGTCAGATCCTTCCTCAGGAACTGCTTGATATCCCGCGAATAATGCCTATCAATGTCCACGGGTCTCTGCTTCCTAAATATCGAGGGGCAGCGCCGATACAGTGGGCCATTATACAAGGGGATACTGAGACCGGCATAACCATTATGAAGATGGATGCCGGGATGGACACAGGTCCCATGCTCCTTCAGAAAGCCCTGACCATAGGGCCGGAGGAGACCTTTGGTGAGCTCTATGAGCGTATGGCAGGGTTGGGGGCCAGGCTTCTTGTTCAGGCACTGGATGAACTGCACAAAGGCACTTTAAAACCGAGATCCCAGCCTGAGGAGGGCATAAGCTATGCCCCTCCCATCAAGCCGGAGATGGCAAGGCTTGACTGGTCTCAACCTGCAAGGCGTATTTCATGCATGGTCCGGGCCTTTGATCCACGGCCCGGCGCGTACACCCTTTGGAATGGTCAGCGTCTCAGGCTTTATATGCCCTTTGTATTGGATATGGATGCCATGGACATGGAACCCGGTACGGTCTGTCGTGTTGGAGATGACGGTGTGGTGATTGTTACAGGAAAAGGCTGTCTGGGTATCAGGGAGCTTCAGTGGCCGGGGAAGAGGCGTATGCCCTGCGCAGAATTTTTGAGGGGCAGGCCGATTCCTGTTGGTGCAAGGTTTGAATCTTAGGAAGACCCGCTTCTGTTTGAGATTTTATTACAGGAATACCGCACCGCCTTGATTTCCGAGGTCATAACCGGCAAAATAGATATACGAACGTAGGGGCAATTCCCCGTGGTTGCCCAGAAACAACCGATCACATTAATATAGGGCAGGCAGGGGGGCACATAGGGCAGGCACAGGGGCCTGCCCCTACGGCGGCCGAAAAGAAAACCCTGTAAAGGCATTTTTCAGATTCAATTTGAGATAGATGGCCGGATACATTGGTTCTGCCCTGAGTGTGCTGATGTCAGCTTTCATTCGAAGACAATTGTTAACATATTTTGTTAATAGTTTTAGTTGACATGGCGATCTGATGGATATATATTTCAAGACGAAGAAATTGCAGAAACTATGCTCTGTGAGCCGTGAGTCACAAAGACATTTGGGGGCGAAAAGGGCGCGTAGGTTGCAGCAACGGATGATGGAGCTGAAAGCCGCAATTTCTCTTGATGATATTTCATGCCTTCCCCCGGCCCGGTGTCACGAGCTGACAGGAAACCGCAAAGGACAGTT
>JAUWGF010000145.1:0-4773 GCA_030606515.1 Deltaproteobacteria bacterium
TACTAAAAGATGAACATCGAACATCGAACGTCCAACATCGAATGTTGAATGGGAAAAGATGAACTGCTGAAAAGATGAACATTGAATATTAAATAGGAAAAGATGTAGAAACAGAAATAGCCGTTGAATGTTCGGTATTGGATATTTGTTTTTCATTCGATGTTGGATGTTCATCTTTCAAAAAGTATTTTCGAGGTGAATAATGGAGCTTAAACAGCTAAAACGACTCGGAGAGTATCAGTGGGAAATCCCTAGGGATAAGGACATGAGGGTACCCGCCCTTGTCTTTGCCAGTAAGGAACTGGTCTCTGATATGGATGAAAAGGTCCGCGAACAGCTCAGCAACGTGGCCTCATTGCCGGGGATTGTGAAGGCTGCCATTGCCATGCCTGATGCCCATTGGGGCTATGGTTTTCCCATTGGCGGAGTTGCGGCCTTTGATCCGGATGACGGCGGTATTATCTCCGTAGGCGGAGTGGGCTATGATATTTCCTGCGGGGTCAGGAATCTGCTGACCGGTCTCACGCGTGACGAGGTCCTGCCTCTTCTTGAATCCCTGATCGATCGACTCTTCCGGGTTGTTCCATCCGGTGTGGGCTCTGAAGGCAAAATCAGGCTTTCACCTGCCGAACTGGATGACGTTCTCACAGGAGGTGCACAATGGGCAGTGGAGATGGGTTATGGGCTTCCTGAAGACCTGGCCCACACTGAAGAGGAAGGAAGACTAGAAGGGGGTGACCCCTCTTGTGTCTCAGATATTGCCAAACGCCGCCAGTATCGTCAGGTTGGGACCCTTGGTTCAGGAAACCATTATCTGGAAATACAGTATGTGGAAGAAATATTTCACCAGCCTTCGGCCAAGGCCTTTGGTTTGAAACAAGGAGATGTAGTGGTGGCAATCCACTGCGGCTCCAGGGCACTGGGACATCAGATCGGTACTGATTACCTTCAGGTACTTGGTAAGGCCGGCAAGAAGTATCAGATCCCAATCAAAGAAAGGGAGCTTGTGTGCGCCCCAATAAAATCTCCTGAAGGAGAAAGATATTACAAGGCCATGGCCTGTGGGGTAAACTGTGCTCTTGCCAATCGGCAGGTAATTACTCATCTCACCCGCCAGGTTTTCCATGAAATATTTCCAAAGGCCGTAGTGAAAAACCTTTATGATGTCAGCCACAATACGTGCAAGATCGAAGAACACAGGGTAAACGGCGAGGTGAAACGCCTTTATGTCCACAGGAAGGGGGCTACCAGGGCCTTTGGTCCAGGCAGACCTGAGATACCAGAAGCATTCAAAAACGTCGGTCAACCTGTGCTCATAGGCGGGACCATGGGGACCTGTTCCTATATTCTGGTAGGCCAGGAAACCGGGGAAGCCCTGGCCTGGGGTTCTGCATGCCACGGCGCAGGCCGTTCAATGAGTCGAAGGGCCGCACTGAAACGCTGGAAAGGCCGGAAGATAATCTCCGAACTGGCCCACAGGGGTATCCTCATACGGGCAGCGAGCTACCGGGGTGCGGCAGAAGAGGCACCTGAAGCATACAAGGATGTTACAAGTGTAGTGGATTCCACAGACAGGGCAGGACTTGCAAGAAAAGTGGCGATGCTGAGACCCATGGCCTGCATCAAGGGTTGATTAACTTTCCAGCGTCTGCCCCTTCAGGACACGGATACCGCACTATTTTTCCTTCAAAGGTGCGAAATATTGCCTCATCTTTGTCGAATTCAAGCAGATATGAAGGTATCATCAGTGCCTTCCCTCCACCACCGGGAAGATCCACAACATAGTTCGGGATACACAGACCACCTATTTTGCCCCACAGCTCCTGAATAATTCCTACACCCTTTCTGATATCTGTTCGAAAGTGATCAGTCCCCTGTACTGCATCACAGTGGAAAAGGTAGTAAGGTCTTACCATGATCCTCTGAAGCCCGCGGCACAGATCTCGTATAACTTTCAGGGAATCATTGATCCCTTTTAACAACACAGTCTGATTAGACAGTGGTATCCCTACCTTGAGAAGCCTTTCGCACGCCTCTGTGGACTCAGGTGTGATTTCTCTTGGATGATTGAAATGAGTATTTATCCAAAGGGGACGATGTCCGGCCAGCATTTGACACAAATCGTCGGTTATGCGCATGGGAAGCACTACAGGAATCCTGGTACCAATACGCAACACCTCCACATGAGGAATTTCCCTAAATGTCTTTAAAAAATCATCCAGCAGCCCCGGATGCATTGTGAGGGGATCTCCACCGGAGACAATGACTTCACGCACACGGGGACTGCCTGCAACATAGTCCACCATACGATAAAGGGCCTCTTTTGTACTGCCGGCCTCCGGATTTTTCCATGTACGTTTCCTGTTGCAATAACGGCAGTACGCAGCACATGTGCCGGTTACCATTGCCAGTACACGGTCCGGATATCTGTGAATCAGACCAGGAACCGGCATGTGAGCCCGTTCGGCCAGAGGATCTTCTTCTGAACCCGGAAGTGAAAACCTGATCTCCCTGGGATCAGGAATACACTGCTTCCTGATAGGATCATCGGGATCTGACCAGTCGATCAGGGACAGATAATAGGGCGTAACGCAATACCTGTATAGTGCTATGACATCTTTATAAATCTCTTTCTCAGAGGACGTAAGTTGCAACAACCCTGACAGTGCATCAAGTCCCTTAATACGATTTGAAAACTGCCAGCGCCAATCAGACCACTGCTCTGATTCACCCCTATTCATTATTTTTTTCTTGATTCTGAGCCATGTGGAGTGAAAAGAGCCGGGGCTCCAGGGCCTTCATGTATTGACGAATAGAGATTAGATCCAGCCCATAATACTCTAATCTGGCCATTCCTTGCTCTGAAAGGACAATCCCGGCGGCAAAGGCCCTGCCGGAATGTTTATTGGTCTCTTTATTGTCAATCCGTTTGCCGGCCGATAGCATTTCCCACAACTGCCTGGCCTCCTCCTGATCCTCCAGCCTGGGCGACCTAAAGACGCCGGAAAGAAGGCCAATGGCTGCTGCCCATCCTGTTTCATTTTCCCATGGACCGGAAGCATCTTTCTGGGCGTCCAATAACGTACCTGGGTTAGTAACGAGCTGACACACTGTCGGATCAGACAGGTTGGTTAAATCTATGTCATCCGGTCCAAAAAACAGGGCCTGAAAGTAAGCCTGCCTTGAGGAATTCAGGAACTCCTGCTGATAAAGGGCATCCCCCAAATATCCGTAGAGACGGCCCGCCACATGACTCTGAGAAACCGCTTCACGAGCAAGGCCTACAGCCTTTGTCCAGAGACAGGCCCGGAGCAAACACAGGACTCCGCGGCCGTCGAGATAAAAAGAAGAATTGTTTTTGAGCCCGGATCCTGCTGTATCCCTTAACATAACTTGAGCCAATCTCTCAAAATAGGCCCGGCGAAAATTATCAATAAGTCCATCGGGTTCAGGGCGTTGCTTCCAGCGTGCCTCCCACGTTGAATTCCAGAAAGTAAAGGCGGCTTCCGGATTTTTCTCCAGGGCCTCGCTAACCCTCGAATCCTGAAGGAATCGTATCATCTCTTTTTCAAGGTCCAAGGGACGACGATCCGGATACTGATTTACCCACTTGTTCAGGACAACTTCGGCCTCATCCGGTCTCAAATTCAACAACTCATCAATAGCACGATTGTACAGGATATCCGGAGCGGAGAAGATGTCCAACTGTCTCGGGTACACCACTTCTTGCCTTCCTGACCTCTTACCCTCTTCTCCTGGAAAGTAGATGTTTATTCCCAGGATGATCCCCCCTTGCCTTTATCGGATGTCTCCAGGCAATCCACTTTTTTATCACCCTAAAAACTTGATTACTTCTGTGAAATCACCTATGAATTTCTTTGAAAAGACTAATTTTGGTGATAAGTTCAGGGTTCCTTCAAAATATTCTTTTGATTGCTGATACATCTTTAGCCTCTTATAACAAATGGCTACATCACACGAAATCTGGGGAATATCTTTATATTGAGGATCAATTTCTATAGATTTTTTAAAATGCCCAATGGCATCTTTATAATTTCCTAAATCCATGCATATCTTTGCCATATAGAAATAAGGATTTAGCCTTGTGCTGGGACGATTAAGCCTTGCCCCGGGGATTGTAACTGCTACAGCGGGTATTTGAAGTTCAGGATAAGTCGTATTAGTTACAATTACTTCCAGGTTATCCTGTTTAATTAGATTTACTGCCTTCTCTATTTCTACTCTAAAATCTTCATGTTTGTAAGTAGATATTTTATTAAAAGGGATAGTTTCTTTATTTTCTATTAAATATGAAGCATCCTCTAAAGTCTTAAAATATGGAAAGCAATAAGTAGGTCCTCCCGGCTTTTTATGTTTGTTTTCTTTATAAATAATCTGTGCCCTATGTTGAGCCAGCTCAATCAGGGCACGAATTAAGGCAAAATCACGATTCAGATGTGCGCCTGCCGCATTATATATCCTGACTGTATTTGTTGGTGGATTTGAATCATAAGCAAGGACACTTACAGTTGGTATATTTAATCCTAAGGAGAAATCCTTGATATATAGTTCAATACCTGCGTCAAAAAATTTATTTATCAATGACTTCGCGATATGATAATTAATGGAAGACATATCAAGAGAGGGTGTAGACAACTTTCCTTCTATTACTCTTGAGATATTATGCCTTTCTATTACCTCTCCTATTGCCTGAAGTATCGCCTCTTGTATTGTATTTCCACTAGCAAATCCTGTAGTGCCATAGATAAGATA
>JAUWGF010000190.1:0-3161 GCA_030606515.1 Deltaproteobacteria bacterium
GTTATGGCATCTTTGGGGCACTCGTGGGCGCAGATGCCACAACCTTTACAGTACTCCAAGTCTATCTCAAAGAAGCCGTCTTCAGTTTGGATGCAGGCCATGTCAGGACAATATATCCAGCAAATACCACACTTGTTGCACTTTTCATTGTCAATGACCGGCCTTTGAGATCGCCAATCGCCCGTCCTGAATTTGACCGAGCTACCCGGCTCCATCACGTGACACCCAAAGGTTATTGTCTTCCAACCTATAATGGCATCAGTATTGGCCATTTTGTTACTCCTTCACTTTATCATTAAGATGTTATGGGGTTGGTAATATCTTCGGCCACTTTATCATCCAGTGACTATCGTTTCCTCAAATGCCCTGCGCATTGCAGCCTTGTTTTTCTCAGAAAGCCGCCCAAACCGGCGGTCCAATGCGTCTTCCATGGCATCTGTCCCTACAATGCCGGTAGCCTTTAAAAGGGCTCCGAGCATCGTGGTATTGGTTATAGGCAGTCCCAGGACTTCTCTGGCTATGGTATTGGCATCTACCATGGCAAGTTTGCTATCCAGGCCAAAGGTTTCCCTGGCCTCCGACTCCTTCATCTGGGTGTTCAGGATGACAATTCCGTCTTCATGCAACCCCTCTGAGACCTTTACCAAAGAAGGAAGCGCTGAGTCCAGTACTATCACTATATCCGGACGGTAGACCTTTTCCCTGGTCCGTATTGGGGAGTCACTCACCCTTACAAAAGCTGTAACAGGGGCACCCCTCCTTTCCGGACCGAAGCTGGGAAAGGCTTGCGCGTATTTTCCTTCATCTATGACTGCAGTTGCCACGAGCTCAGCTGACGTAACAGCTCCCTGCCCGCCGCGGCCATGAAGTCTGACTTCTTTCATTGGCAATATCTCCCATGTAAGTATTTTAGATGTGACGAATTAAGACCCGCAGAAATTACCTTACCATAGAAATCATATTAGGGCTGGAAAAAAATCAGGAGCCTCTAAGGACATTAAGTAATTATGAAATGGCTTATCAACTTACTCTGGATAAAGTTTGTTAACACGTTGGTTTTTCTCTTGTCAAGGTTCTGATTTGAGAGCCTGGGTCATTTTTGATCATCAAGGGAATTCAATTTCTTGTTAAGTTCGCAGAGAATAGTGCGAATATGTTTGGATTTTTTTCCCAATGCCTCTGCCTGTCGTCCGAGCTTTGTTGCTGTCTTCCAGTCATGTGTCTCTTCAAGGTACCCAAGGGCCAGAAGTGCCATGGCCTCCGAATCTTCATGGTTGATTTTGATAGCCTGCTGCCATGATGTCTTGGCTTCCTGCCATCGATTAAGGACACTGTAAGCCTTGCCGAGTATTCGAAAAATAGCCCCTGGTACCGGTTGATCAGGTCTATCTACAAAAGGACTGAGAACCTCCAGGGCCTCTTTTGCCCGGTTCGATCCAATGAGCACTTCGGCCATACGGCCTGCTAAGCGTATATCGCCTGGTTTCAGTGCACAGGCCTTTTTCAGGACCTTTTCAGCACTTCTGAGGTCTCCTTTCTGGAAAAAGACCCCACCAAGGTTATAAAGGGCCATAAAATTTTCAGAAGACGTGCCTGCAGCTCTGGAAAAGGCATTAATGGCCGCCTTGGTCCTTCCCTGTTCTGCAAGACAAACTCCCAGGCTATTAAGCAGATTGGCGTTTAGAGACTCAGTCTTGAGGCCGAGCCTGTAGTTTCTGCAAGCGCTTGGCAGATCTCCCCACGAAAGGATTTTGTCTCCCCTGACGTTCCAGGTCAAGCTGTCATGGATGGCCACTGAACCGTTTCCTAACATATCTGCGTGCATAAAGGCCCACAGGGCTGCTGCCGGGGTTCGGGATGGTCCCAATGCAGGTTGGCTGCCGGCAGCAATGCCTATGGTTGAAGGCATACCCTGGGCGGCAGTGCATAGTTTCTGGATCTCACTCCCCCATTGGGCCAAATCAGGTTCCTGGGCCTTTCTGCCAAGTTTTCTGATTAAAAAGGCATTGTCTTTTTTTTCTGAAATGAATGCTATGTCTTGCCCCAAGGCGTCTTTAAGATCATGTGGCGCGGGTTTAACATAAGCAACGGCATATTTTGAGCTGCCCTTGACGGCCTTTTTTACCTGGTCAAGCCTTAATCCAAGCCCCTCAATACCCAGGCTGTCTTCAAGGGCTTTTAAATCATCTGTGCAAAAAATCGCAGTACCCAGTTCCTCAGTCAACCTTTCAAGACCATAGATGACCTCCTCCACATGACGGATATCAAAAGGCTCGGAGATATGGTGGCAATAAGCTTTAGAAATCAGCATCTTCACTATCCGGGCCTTAGAAATCAATTGCTTAAGGCCAAAAGACAGTTTGTCCTCGTTTACTCCAGGCAGAAGTATCCAGAAATCCCCGGGATTTCCCCCCAGCCATTCAGGATCAGAATGTCTCCAAAGCATCGAGCACAGGTCAATTACACTTTTATGATTACAGTAATTGGAATTTGCCGAGGGCTTTTGTATGAGGTGCAGCAAGGAGGTTGAAGCCCCTTGCTTTTTAAAAATAGCTTCTAAAGTAAGATATACATATTGAGGAATTTTTCCTGACCTTGAAAAAGAGGACTCCAATCGCAGGACCTCGAGTTTATTTTCTACCCAGGATTGCAGAATAGGAAGCCACCTTTCAGCTTCTTCCGGTCCGATGGAATTGTCTACTTTAAATAACACCAGGGTGCCGAGGGTGATTGGGTGATTGGGAGTGGCTGATCGGTCTCTTATTGGGATCAGGACTTGCTGTCCTATCCGGTCCCAAAAACCCCTACCTTCAGATAGGGCCTGAGAGGCTCTCTGTCTCTGGCGCTCTGAAAGTTTAGCTGGCGGAAGGCCATCAATATGGTCGGGAATGGGGCAGAATGTCCATTCGGAAAAGGGAAAGATTTCACTAAGCCATTTAATGACATGGTTACCCAGCCGTTCCAGATCCGCTGAGACCAGATGAAATAGAGAATCAGTCATTGTTAATATTACCTAAACTAAGCGGTTAGCATTTAGCGGTTAGCTATTAGCTTAATGATTATCAGGCTGCCCGCCCTGACAAGTCGGTCTGGTCGCCCTGACAGGCAGGATGTTCTTGCTATTCAAATTTTTACCTGTTGGCTGTCAGGAGGGGAAGTGA
>JAUWGF010000024.1:0-14663 GCA_030606515.1 Deltaproteobacteria bacterium
AGCACTTTTACTGCAATTTGAAGCAAATAAAAAAAATTGCCGATAGAAATAACCGGTAATCTTTACATAATTTGGGGGAACGGCCAACATGTTAAACGAATTTGAAACGCCTCAGCCCAAGCTGATCACTCACATCCTGGAAATAATTAATAGCGCTATCCTTGTGGTGGATGCCCTTGACCGTATAGTATTTGCCAACAGCAAGGCTGTGATGATGTTCAAGGCGGAGAAAAAAGAACTTGAGGGCAGTCCCCTGGCTGAAATCTTTATGTTAGAGGACCGGGAAGTGCTTCTCCCCAACATTCTCAAAATCACCCGCTCCCAAGGTGAATTCGAAGGAGAGACCATGCTCCACAGGCCGGATGGCTCCAGATTCATGGGGCTTCTAGCAGCCTCATCCTGGCAATGGGAACAAGGCATGGGAGTGGTCATAACAATCCATGACATAACCAAACTCAAAAACATTGAGTGGGAACTAAGAAGGTCGGAGCGCATGGTCTTTCTGGGGCGGATGTTGAACGATATCAGCCACCAGATCCGAAATCCGGTACTAACAATCGGGGGATTTTCAAGACGCCTTGCCAGAACGGATCTCCCAAGGTCTGAACATATTCAAGCCATCATGGACGAATCAGCACGCCTGGAACTCCTGCTGAACACTCTCAATGAATTTATCCAACTGGATAGACCGAAATTAGAGCCTCATTCTGTTAAATACTTGATCGAGAATATTGAGTCCCATCTGATGAACCTTGCCGAAGGCCGTGGGGCAAAGTGGATCTCCAAAATTTCTTCTTCTTTTCCGAATGAGAGGGTTCTGGCGGATCCCAAGGTATTTATCATGGCACTTGAGGCCGTCGTCATTAACGCCTTTGATGCCTATGAGCATGAAGACACGGAGAAGATTATAGAGTTCCGGGTAGAACCAATAGACCACGGTCCCATGGCCTGTGCCTTCTGCATAAAGGATAGGGGTTCAGGAATAAAACCCTCGGTACTCCCAAATGTCTTCAGCCCTTTTTTTACCACCAAGACCGGACACATAGGTATGGGGCTTACCTTTGCCCACAGGATAATGGAGGAGCAAACCGGGGATATAGCTATCGAGTCATCACCGGGTGAGGGTACTACCCTGAGCCTTTATCTGTCAAAAGACAGAAGAAGGGAGATAAGGACCAAAAAAATCTAGCCCCGTGAGGCCTCAATAGCCACTGCCAGTTCCTCCTTACTAACATCATCTGTGATGAGAATTTGACCGATTCCGCGACTCAGGACAAAGTGAGGTCGCCCTGACTTTGCCTTTTTGTCATGCTGAAGGAGATCCATCAGCTCGTCTGCAGAGAGGTTTGCCGGAATCGCCTTGGGGAGATTTAACCTGTCCAGAAGCCTGCACAGCCTCTCAAGATCCCCCTCGGGCATCAAACCCTTTGCTACAGAGATCCTTGAAACCACCACCATACCCATGGAAACCGCCTCCCCGTGAGGGATCTGATAGTGTGCCGCGGCCTCCACCGCATGGCCCACAGTGTGACCAAAATTAAGGATACGTCTCAGATCTCCTTCGCGCTCATCAGCAGACACCACATCAGCCTTTATGGAACAAGAGCTATAGACTATGTGAGCTGTGACATGTGGTTCAAAATTTATTACATCCCACCACTTCTCCTCCAGGAAATCAAACAGTTCCGGGCTTTGGATCATTCCATACTTCACTACTTCAGCAAGACCATTTCTGATCTCAGCCTTGGGCAGAGTAGTCAACACCCCTATGTCAGCATAGACCCTTCCGGGCTGATAAAAGGTCCCGAGGAGATTTTTCCCCTCAGGCAGGTCAACCCCTGTCTTTCCTCCTACTGAGCTGTCTACCTGGGCAAGGAGTGTAGTAGGAATCTGCACAAGCGGGATACCCCTCATATAGATGGAGGCAAGAAAACCTGCCACATCCCCAACCACTCCGCCGCCCAGGGCCAGTATGGCAGTCTGCCTATCTGCACCCAGGTCTATCATTCTGCGGGCGAGATCCACTACGGTATCCATATTTTTTGATTCCTCGCCTGCTGCAAAGGACAACAACTCAACCTTGACTCCGCCCTGGCCCAGCAACTTGATGATATCCGCCCCAAGGTAGTCCTCTACATTTGAATCCGTGATAATTATGTATCGCGGAGCAGGCAAATTCGACTTGAGGTCCTTTCCCAACTCTGTCAAAAGCCCCGGACCTATAAGAATATCATAGGTATTGGCTCCCAAAGGTACTGTTACAGTGTGCCAGACATGTTGAATATCCTCAGAATACTCAGAGTATGAAGCAAAATCGTTATCTGTATCCATAAAAACTGTTCCCTTCCGATTTAGTAACCGTTCACTGGATTACAACGCCCGTTTTACCGCTACTCACCGAACTGTAAGCGTTTACAGGGTGCTGCAGATGCGAGGCGGAGGGTACGCAGACGTACTCCCTGTACTTCAAGTGCCCGACAACAAAGCAGATGCGGTGCCCTGTGAACGCTTACCTGATTTATATGCCAAATCTGTTTAATCCCCGACTGCTTTAAGGACTTCCTCCTTATGGGATTTAACCGCTCTATTGGCAAGGTCTTTTAGGCTGCTCTTTACCTTATCCGGCGCCGGCAAGTCCGGCACTCCGGGTAGTAACTTTTCAAGGTCACCAACAGGGGCCAATTCAAGACGAGATGATAGATCTTCCGCTCTACCTGCCGGCAGATTTTCACCTAATACACCGGCAAGATCATCCCTTCTGTCTAAGGTATTTAAGAAACTCATGATTTCCTCAAGAGCGAATTTCTCTTTAAACTGACGAATCTCCTCGTCTATAACCTGGGCCTCATCCAGTACCTCATCCAGCTTTTCTCTGTACTTAAATGTGTCCAGGTAAAGCCTTTCATAACTGTCTAAAAGCAGATTGGCAAATTTAGAATGGGCCAACCAGCCATGGAGTTCCATGTTCTTAAGAAGCCGCTCCCTGATCGTGCCCGACTCCACTGTATACTGATCGAAAAAGGGGCGGCCTTCCCAACCCGTAAGCCTTAAAAATTCGTCAATCAGGTTCAAATCTTGCAACAGGACATATATTCTGGCTATGTCCCTCCCTATCTTTTGTTCATACAGGAAGCAAAGATCAGAGATCATGACCTCAAGGGCCTGCCTGTCTTCCTCTATGGTTTTTCTATAGCCGAAATATCTCTCTGCTATTTCTCTCTTTATCTGATATGCTAACGCCTTTCCGATATCTTGTTCCATAGCCTCTATTGTCTCTCCCTAATATATGATTACACTGCAAAAAGTCATGAAATATGCAAAAATCCAGAGCGACCATGAAAATGGTTGGGGTCTGATGGTTATGAATAAAATAATACATAGTTTTCCATTTGCCATTGCTTTAACTCTTCTTGCGTGCGCGTGCCTGTCTGGTTGCGCTGGAAAACCAAAAAGGCCACCAAGTGTACAACCTGGTCCCAAAATCGCAACTGGAGATATATTGGATGCCATAAACTTACAGGCACGTCAGCTCTCCAGCCTTAAGGCCAGGGTCAAATTGAAACTCACGATCCATGATCAAGCTCAGCCTGAAATCAAAGGACAGCTTATGTGGACAAGGACGCATGAAGGGGAGCTTGCCAGGGTGACAGGTCATGGTCCCTTTGGTGTAACTGTCTTTGATTGCCTGGTTACGAAAAAAGCCTTTTATCTCTTCATACCATCGCATAACGCAGTATATGTTACCGGTATTAATGACAAGCTTAGAAATGGCAAGGAGATATCGTCCCTTATTAACGAGGCATCCTGGCTATTAAATCCATGGAGTGTGGTTAAGACGCAAAATGTTGAAGTTGCTCCATGTAAGAAGGAAAGAGATATTAAAGATTATGAAAAACCAGTTTGCATTAGCTTTTCCCATCAAGGAGGACCTGGATGGGCAAAGTTCGACAGACAAACGCTGTCACCTATCTCTTTAGAGAATCCCGAACTCAAAGTTTTGTACCATGACCCCGTATTACTGGGAGATTGCGCCCCTTATCCGAGCAAAATCCGGATTAAACTCAAGGAACTGGACCTGGAAATGAAAATCACCCTCAAAGACATTCAACCAGGTTCATTGACACAGGAAGACCCGGTATTTGACCCGACACCATACCTCAATCAACCCTTGCGTCCTCTCATGCTACTGCTGGACCCACTCCGTTATCAAACATATTAATCTATATTCGCCATTATCCTTATCCGCCACTCCGTAAAGCCGGGGATGCCCCTTCTAAATTGAAAACGGCCTTGACCCTGCGCAGGACAGTCCAGAGTATCTCATCCAAATCCCGCATAGCACGAACCGATAAAGCCACTTAATAAAGAAGTGCGGAAGGAGATTATTGCTATCAACCTGATTTACATCATGCCAACTATATATGTATAGTAACTTTACAAAAGAAAGGGTTCTTCCACCACGTTCAAAATACCCTGGCAGCCTATTTTATACAAATTTATATTGATAAATCAATATATTAGAATCATTACCGCCGCATTTTTTCATTATGGCACGATATTCGCTTAATATACTTTTCAGAAGAGCAAGGTCAAAAAAGCAAGGTCAAAATCGAAAAGATAGTGGGTACACTTCTAACCTGGGGAAAACGCCATTGGAAAGTAAATTCTTCCCGGGAAACTTTTTTCCATAAATGGAAAAAAATTACACTCATCTATCTTTTTTTGAAAAATACTACCCAAAATCCAGAAAAAATGACGAAACAAGAGTAAAAAAATGGCATTTCTCTTGCAGGATAAGTCAAAGACACACATCATATATTGATTCCGTTTAAAATATTATGGATAAAAATACCGCCAAATTTATAGGAGGTGAAAGAGTATATTTCAAAAAGTGATTTTGGTAAAAATGCCTAGGAGGGGGCATTTTTACCAAAATAGGACATAAAATTAAATACTTATAGGCAAGGGGGCTTATTGAGAAGTTACGCAAGGGGGGGACAACATGAAAACGGCTTTGAAGATTTTGATTTTATCGGTGCTTACGTTCTTTTTACTAGGTGGGAGCGCGTTGGCTGTTTCTTTATCAGACAATTTGCCTCAAAATTATTTTGATACTACATTATTTGGGCTTAAGTCTGTTGATTACCAGATGATGCCAATGAATTATTCGCTAATTGGAAAAAATCTTGCCGCAAACTATGATATTAACAATACACCTGAAGATGAAGTAATAGATGCTTGTGACGATGAAACAATCGCAACACAGTGGTCGTCCAATTATCAAATATTCCATTTTGCAACTAGAGCACTTGCTTCCTATGGTAGTGAGGTGGCAGGAGATGCAGATAGTTGCATGTTTGTTGGAGACATTGTCGAACTCAGTACAATCCCGCCAGTACCGGTTATTAACTCGATTGCTTCTCTCCCGGAACCTGCCACTATCGTATTGATGGGTTTCGGACTATTCAGCCTGGGAGGATGGGCTCGTAGGCTCCAAAAGACAAAAGAAATTTAGCCATTCCCCAACATTCCAATATTCCCCCCCATCTCTCCCCACAGGGCATAGCAGTAGCCCACCTGCTGCTTGATTCCTCCGGCCGCAAGATTGGCCTTCGCTTGAGCACTGACCTGCTTCAGGAGGGCAGGGAAACAGGGACTTCGCTTCAGCGCATGCCGCGGTTGCGTCTTCTGCTGCGTGGGCGGGCGATGTTGCCCTGGGGGCGTCCGCCGCCACTGCTGCGGCCGAAATTCTTCGGCGCGGGCTGGCTGGACCGGAAGGCCTCGTCGCAATTATAGGCGTGCTCCATCTCGGCGGGCACCGGCTTGCCCAACAGGCGTTCTATTTCCCGCAGATAGGCCCGGTCCTCGGCGCAGCAGAACGAAATGGCGTCACCGTTCGCTCCCGCCCGGGCGGTGCGCCCGATGCGGTGTACGTAGGTCTCGGCCTCTACGGGAAGATCGTAGTTGATCACGTGGGTGATGTCGTCCACATCCAATCCTCGCGCAGCCACATCGGTGGCGACCAACACCTGGAAACGCCCCCGCTTGAAGCCGTCCAGCGCCTTGGTGCGCATGGCCTGGCTCTTGTTTCCGTGGATGGCGGTGCCGTGAATGCCCGTTGCGCACAACTTTTTCACCACCCGGTTGGCGGTGTGCTTCATCTGGGTGAAAATAAGGGCCTTATTGATCTGTGGGTCGCTCAACAGGGAGACCAGCAGGGCATCCTTGTTCCTTTTCCCCACGAAGAGCACCTTCTGGGCGATGCGCTCCACCGCGGGTTTGTCGGGCGTGATGGTCACCCGCACCGGGTTGCGGACCATGGTGTGGGCCAGCTTCACCATTTTCGGGGCTATTGTGGCCGAGAAGAACAGGGTCTGGCGCTCGGCCGGAATTTGAGACAACACCCTCTTGATGTCGGGAATGAAGCCCATGTCGAGCATCCGGTCCACCTCGTCGAGAATGAAGACTTCCACCTCATTCAGGTGGATGAATCCCTGCTGCATCAGGTCAAGCAGCCGGCCGGGAGTGGCCACGAGAATATCGACCCCACGGTTCAGGGCCTTGACCTGGCGGGACTGGTTGACCCCGCCGAAGATCACGGTATGTCTGAGGAGTAAAAAGCGTCCATAAGTCTGAATGCTTTCCCCGATCTGCGCCGCAAGTTCGCGGGTGGGGGCGAGAATGAGTGCCCGGGGGGTTCCTTTCTGGGGCCGGCGGTAGTTGCCGGAAAGCCGCTGCAGGAGCGGCAGGGCAAAGGCGGCGGTCTTGCCGGTGCCGGTCTGGGCGCTGCCCAGCAGGTCTCGTCCTTCCAGCAGGTGCGGAATGCACTGCTCCTGGATGGGCGTGGGACTGACGTATCCTTCCGCGGCCACGGCCCGCTGAATCTTCGGAATCAGGGCGCCAAAGACACCTTTCGGAAGCTGGGGCTGCGATTGCAGTGCGGAATGGCCGGTGCGCGTGCGCGACGCGCGTACGTGTTCTTTCATGTTTTTCCTGGTCCGGGGTTATACAAATCTCTACCCGCCGGACGCGTGGAAAAGAAAGGACCGCAATGATCGCGGCAATCGGACGTCCCTGCTTAAAAAGCCGGGATGCACGGTATGAACTAATAAAAAATCGCTTTTGGGCCGGTACGGACACACTCCCAGCGAAACCGTCGTGAGGAAGAATCCTCACAGTAGATATATAATACCGGAACGGGATCAGGAACGCAAGCACAAGGATAGACGGCGCGCTTCAGGAGAAATGGGAATCCCGGGGTCGGACCACTACCCAATCTCCCTCGAAGTTTGTCCTCTCGGCCTTCATTTCATGGAGCGAACTGTATGTGGTAAGCGGCGGCAAAAACTGCGGGATGACTACCTTTGGAATACCACTGAGCTTGGAGCGAAAGACATGGTTTCGAAAAACCGCCACGCTTTTTGCCGTCCGCGTTCACACCTTTGTTAGCGTATAATAGTGTGAAATTGTATGAGAAAGTCTTTGGGATTGATGATTTTAATTCCCATGTAGTTTTTAACAGATTTTAAATGTTTATCCCCTGAAATTATATGTGAGCATTCTAAGGCAACAGCGCATTCAATGAACATATTATCGTCTGGGTCTTCTTCGATTATTTTTAAGGAAGGAGTTGATGCTGAAAAGATAATGTTATGACCTTCTGAAAAAGTTTTTAATAATTCTTGAAGTTCACTTTTGTTTTGCAGCCCAAGCCTTTTAAGGACTTCAACATATTCATCAACAATCTCTCTTGATAGGCAAAACTTTATTTCCCCTTTTTTCCATAGATCAATAATTTTTTTAGGGTTGCCGCCAAAAAATGATGAGATAAAAACATTTGTATCAATAACAACTTTTATCATTTTTCGGCTCTAACCTTTTGGATAATTGAATCAATGTCATCAGAGCCGAACCCTTGCTTCTTAATTTTTGTTCCTATTCGGCTCCATAGGTCATCAATATAGGAGCCAATGTCTCTATTTTTCACATAACTTTCGAGTAGTTCCCTTACAATTTCACTTACATTTTTCCCTTCAGCTTTGGCAAAATTGCTAACCTTATTTTTGAGGGTTGGATCAATGCGGACAATCATTTGTGTTGTCATATGATACCTCTTTGTATGATATATTATATTTACAATATATACAACGGGCAAGAAGAGGTCAAGCAAAATGAGAGGTCAAAAATATTTCTCAGTGGCACTCGCTTCCGTAATCAGCACGGGCGATCCAAAAACCGTATCTGTCCAGACCGGGAAGTTTCTACGTCTGCCATTTTCAGGGCAATTACAAAGAGAACGAAAGAGTAGGTCTCGAAAAGCACAAATCAGCCTAAATTCAGTACATCCCTCAAGATCTTTCGGTCTTTTGACGATATTTTTAACATTATGGGGAAATCCATATAATTGTCAACATTCGTTATCGGCCGAGACATCCATGAAAAAATTCCCGTCCCCTATCCCGGGTGAACTGACAGGTTATGAATTAAAAATGATATTATCTTGATTTTTGCCATAAGTATATTTTTGAAAATTCAAAAAGTATTTTTACGGTAAATGGCCGGATTAATCAGAATCGTTGGCCACTTGCGATAGGATTATACACCTTGACAGTAAGGAGTTACTTATCATTCGGACAAATGGTTCAAGTGACGGGAATCAATACCTGGTATAGTTTGCACAGTCCTGTTTGAAATCCTCAATGATTTCATTAGTGAGTGTAGGCGGAACATTAGGAATCATTTCCAGAAATGTCTCTGTTGTCACGCGGTAATCTTCTCCCTTGACGTATTCTCTCTCAAAGGCAAATTGTCTGACCTTCAGAAAAAGGTACTCGATATCCGCAGGGGTGAAGAGTGCAATCATTGAGATGATCTTGTCCACATCCACATCGCCCCGATTGGTATCGCGCAGATAATGCTCAAAAATAGTTCGACGGCCTTGGTCATCCAATCCTCCAACCGGAATGATGCAATCAAAACGGCCGGGTCGTAATAAGGCTGCGTCCAGTTGCCGGATATAATTAGTCGCGCATACCAGGAGGTTCTTTCTCTCCTGTCTTTTCACTAGAGGTACCTGTTTTAGGAACTCATTTGTAATTGATTTGTCGATGCGGGAGGCGTGATCCCGGCTGCCTGCTATTTCCTCAAATTCATCTATGAACAGGACCACTTCGTCGAGATTGCCGGCTTTTTCTATCAAGGTTTTCAGGTTCGCACCGAGGCGATCTTCTCCATCGGCCATCAAGGTGCTGGGACTGACCTCGATATACCACCACTGAAGTATACCTGCTATGGCCCGGACAAAGTGAGTCTTGCCTGTACCAGGCGGCCCGAAAAAGATTATGGTGCGGGGCGGAATAACTGCGTGTTTGCGTGCAAGTTCTATCGCTGTCAGGGGAAGTATGATTCTTCTATTCACGATCTGTTTTGGCGGCTGAGTCTCGGATATGGTGTCCCAGATTGATCGATCGATCATCTGGGCCCCCAGCGCCTTGAGAAGCTGAATCCTTTGTGCATCGTGAAGATCTTGATGCATGGGCTCGACATTATCGATAAAATCCAGGCAGGCCACCTTTATCCCCACATCCCGGCCCAGTTTTTCGGAAAGCACCCATTTATGTTGTATTATTTTGGGCCACAGCTCCGCGGCTATCTTAGGTTCAACCTTCTGCCCGATGCACTCGAAAATAAAGCCTGTGCAATCTTGCGGGCTGTAGGCATCAGATATGTTTTCCATAGGTTTCTCCACTGTAAAAAAATAAAGCGGAGATCCTCCCTGAGAATCTCCGCAGTGTTTACTCATACTGATACGATTCGCTTTTTAACTATCTAAAAATAGGGTGAATCGGGTTAGGTGTCAAGGCAAAAAAAGAAAAGTTCAACTACCTGATAGCTTTCCAGTATTCTGCAAACACATAAGTAGAGAGTATGAATCCCAGGGGCACATTGACCATAATGCCTATTGTAAAGGCCCAGAACGGTTTCATGCCGAATAGGAGCAGGTCTTTAAATCGTGTGGAAAGGCCGACATAATCTTCGAAAAATCAATCTCCCGCAGAAATAGATGTCCCCAATTTTTTCGCACCCAAACGACTGCTTACCAGCTTTGGGCTAGGATACGCTTTTCACCAAATAAGTGCGGTTCTAAGTCAACGTTGACACCCATAATTTGTCTTATGCATTGAGACAGTTCTTTCATGGTGAACGGCTTTTGAATGAAGGCATCACAACCTCGTTCCAATATCTTCTTCGCCTGGCTGTCTATGCTGTATCCACTTGAAAGAAGTACCTTCACGTCAGGATTGATTTCCTTCATCCTGTCGTAAGCCTCACTACCGCCCATATCCGGCATAATTATATCCAGGATGACCATGTCAATTTTGTCTTTATTGCCTTTGTAAACCTCAACGGCATCTCTACCCCCCTTGGCCTCAAGCACGGAGTAGCCCAAACACTTTAGCATTTTAACGCCCATATCCAAAATCATAGGTTCGTCGTCTACGAACAGAATAGTGCCGCTTCCCTCAATGATTTGCTTGGCTGCCTCAACAGTTTTTTCGACCTTTTTCTCTAACACCGGCAAATAAATGGTAAAAGTGGTTCCACGACCCTCCTGAGATTCAACATCAATATATCCCCTGTGGCTCTTGATAATGCCGTAGGCAGAGGCTAACCCAAGTCCAGTGCCTCTACCCATCTCCTTGGTGGTAAAGAACGGATCAAAGACGTGCTCCACGGTCTTTTCGTCCATGCCTGTGCCTGTATCAGTAACCTTTAACAGGACATAGTTGCCTGGTTTTGGATCATAGAGCTTGCCCTTCATATCCTCGTGGGTAGTATTCATGGTCTTCAAAATAAGATCTCCACCACCAGGCATGGCATCCCCGGCATTTATAAGGAGATTCAAAAGCACCTGCTCGATCTGCCCTTGGTCTGCCTCTATGGAAAATAAGTTTTCGGCAAGTTCTCGATAAATCGTAGTATCCTTTCTGATCCTGCTAAAGGTGTTTGAGATCTCTGACACTGCTTGGTTCAGGTTGATGGGCTTGACCTGATATCTTCCTTTCCTGGCATATCCAAGGAGCTGTGAGGTCAGTCTGGCTGCGCTTTGAACCTGGTTTTCGATCTTTTTTAGCCGTTCATAATGGGGGTGCGTGGAATCTATATACACAAGCATTAAGGAGACGTTTCCCTGGATACCCATGAGCACGTTATTAAAGTCATGGGCAATGCCGCCGGCTAATGTGCCGATGGCCTCCATCTTGTGGGCCTGCTGGAGTTGGGCTGCAAGTTTCTTTTTTTCTTCCTCCGCCCGTTTGCGCTCGGTAATCTCCAGTGCGACCTCGACTGCACCCGCGATGTCGTCATTTTCATCCCGAACCGGATAGCCTCTGACGACCCACACTCGCCCATCCGGGGTAGTCATTTCTGCTTTCTCCGGTTGTCCTGTTTCATAGGTTTTCTTAACAGGACAACCGGGACAGGGTTTGCTACGCTGGTGCCATATTTCGTAACAATGACGTCCCACCAATTCCTCAGGAGTCAAGCCAGTCGATCTGCCCGCCACTCTGTTTGCCCACACGATCCGGTGTTCCGTGTCTTGATACACCACAGCCTCTGACATGCTGTTCAGAATGGCCTCTTTCTCCTGTTCGCTCTTTCTCAAAGCCTCCTCTGTGCGCTTCCATTCGGTAATGTCGGTGGCTATGTGTATAATTCGCTGGAGACAACCTGTTTCATCAACGACTGGGGTGCAGGAAACCAAAAATATGCCACCAAGTGCTTCCACTTCCATCTCGCCTGTCTCCAGATGACCGGACGTCAGCATCTTCTCCATGGGACAGCCTTCAGGAGGTGAGCCGGTGCGGTGAAAGACCTCGTAACATTTTTTGCGCCGCAGTTCCTCTTCCGGCCATCCCGTTGCTTTCACTGAAGCACGGTTGGCTGCTAGCACTCGGTGCTCAGGATCCAGGATGAAGGCTGGGTGACCAATGGCCTGGAAAATGCTTTTCTCGGCTAGTTGCACGGAGTAAAGAGGCCCCTCCGCCCGCCTGCGCTCAATCGCTTCTCTCCCTAACTCCCGGCTCCTTTTTTTTAATTCTTCAGTAGGTTTTCGAGCCATAGGAACATACTCCCTGATAGCTGATAGGAAATCGCTTTTTGCGATTTGGATTGAAACGGCACTCCCAAGCACCACATAATAATTTCTGTAATACTATAATAATTTCTGTAACACTATTGGAAACTGCAGGTCAAGAGGTTTTTTCAATGTGTCGTGAAAAAGAGGGAAAAATAAATGTTTTGGCCCCTGGAGGAGTTAATTCACGCATATCATCCAATATTCCATTGGTCCGGGAGGGGGGATCTGGGGGACTGTGCCCGGACCACCGGTACCGGTCAAGCTTGCCAAGACTCTTCACCACACCGGCCCTGACCGGATTCAGATGGATATCGCTACGCTTAACCAGCCGGGAAAGCTAACCGATCTTACGCTAAAGATATATTTAATGATACCTGGGTAAAAGCGAAAAATGGCATCGCTTTCCCGGTCTGAGTTAAAGCGCTTGTTGGGCGCTGGATCCAACTGATGCAACTGTTTCGATCTTAGATAGCTCGTCTTTCATCCTATATTCAGCATACCACAAATCATATGCTTGCTGCATGCGCAGCCAGAGAACTGGCCCATTGCCAGCGAATTTGCCAATCCTAAGCGCCATATCCGTTGTAATTGGATGAGTACAGGCTAAAACGCGGTGTAACTGCTGTCGAGAAATACCGAGACATCTTGCGGCTTCGCTTACTGACAGACCAAGGGTTGGAAGCACGTCTTCACGCAAAATCTCACCGGGATGAACCGGTGGACGTTTTAAAGGACGCTTAACAAAATACTCTCCCATGACTTCACCTCAGTGATATTGTTCAAGATCGACCCTTAGCACCTCACCCTCTTCCCACTCAAAGGTGATACACCATGGGCCGTTAACATTGATACTATAACGTTTAGGTATTCCCTGCAGGCCGTGGAAATTGAATCCAGGTACGTTTAAATCCGTCAATGACTCTGCCAATGACTCTGCTTGATCCAAAGCTTCCAAACGTCGTAGAGAACGTGATTGTAAATCATGCCTTACACGACGGGAACTGCCCCGCTCGAACAGTTCACCTATACGTGAACCCTGTTAATAATTAATACATTAGCAAAAGTATTAGCCGAAGGCAAGGGCGGAATCGTGAGAGACCGTCTGAAGGCGGAGCGAAGCGGAAGGCTCGCCGCAGCCGAGAGTGAGTGAAACGAACCCAACCCCGAGTGCAAAGCTATGAATCCCGCTTTAGCAGGATTGTGTAGCAATAGAATTGTTACTACGGCTGATTACCTTTGATTGCTCGGCAGACACGTTATCTTCGGGAGAAAAATCAAAAGGTAAAAAATATTGTAAATATCGTTCTTGCATTTATCCACCATTCCAATACATATGTGATCCCTTTCGCAGAAGGATAATAAGCCAATTCCACTTTTTGGTCACTTGCTCAATTTTGGGATAGCCGCCCAACCCTGCTTGTTAGAGTGCAACCGTCATATACTCCCACATCTCATTTTGATGCAACCAGATGGGATCTGCGTTCCTTCGGATGAACTCGTCCACATCCATACCGTCGATGGTTGGCGGTCGCTTAACTCGCTTCTGTTTCCCGTTGACGAATATGGTCATGTACTCCTTCTGCCGCCGCTTCTTTTCCGCCTTTTCAGCGGCAGTGAGTTTTCGTTTACGCTTTGCCATGATTGATGCTGCTCTGTTTTTCTCCCAATGTCATGAGTCATAAATCCATTGATTCCAAAAACTTTCCAGCGGGTTTATTGAAATCACATACACTCATCTGTTTAGAGTTTTCCAGTACTTAATCCCTGCGGCCCCTTTCTGACACTCAGGGCATCGCCTTTCGAACATGTCTGATCCATTTGTTCCATAAACATAGCCACAAATGGTACATTCAGTTTTGTATGCATACTGTCCATGGTCAGTTCCAGGCACTTCGCAATGCCCACAGCACTGCTGGTCGTGAGGATTCAGGTAGCCGATTTCTACGGACTCGCCGCTTCCGTCCTGCCATTGAATTTGCATATCGGTGTCGTTCATATTGATCTCCTCTCCCAACGCAAAATTGAGGGGCTGGGCAACGATAAACGAAAAACTATCGGTTAAATACTGCTTTTTTTCAGATGATTGATTCCAAAGAAAATGCCTTGAGTATGCTTCTTCCAATTTTGTATCCCCCGATTTTGAAAACTGTAAAACGTGTTTTTTGCCTTTTCCCCACTGGTGGTAGTGAGTAATTTTCGGCGCCATATTAAGATCATGAGCATGAAAACCAATAATTCTGAGAATACGGTTAGCTTTGGAAAGACTTCCTTCAAAAACACGCTCAAGGTAGGGGACTTTACCCTGTCGCCACGCATCGTGGTTCTTCTTGGAAAGATTTCCCATTTCAATCAAGACGTCAACAGGTGCAACTACGGTGGATTTAGACAAAATTTTTGCAATTGCTCGAACCACCCGCGGATAGTATTTGTCTTTTCGATATGTGGTAACAGTAACTTTTTTCATATTCGTATATTTGAGCCCGAACGCTGAGCTGAGGAGGCGGGGGATTAATGCCACCGACCT
>JAUWGF010000074.1:0-7922 GCA_030606515.1 Deltaproteobacteria bacterium
CACGAAGCCCTAACGCACTTTCTTTAACTTGTATGTCTTCGACCGTGAACGAAGGTTGCCAGTTCACGGGAGGACGGGATGAGGCGGGAGCACTGTAAGGGACAGACTGTTCTTCAGGCTGAACTTCAGTTTGTAAGCTCGCGTTTGCATCAGGTTCTGCCTGGGGAGTCTTTGAAAGGCTTTGCTTGGAGGCGACGCACCCGGTCATAAATCCAATTATCAAGAATAACAGAAAGATACCCTTAGTATAGTGCCGAATGCGATGTAATCTGTTGTTTGATTTATCCATATTGGAGTACATCTTCGTCCCTCCATAAATGAGCGATTAGCCTTTAGCCTTTAGCTATTAGCTATTAGTTTAATAATTACAGGATGTTTTGCTATTACAAACATTTACCCGTTTGGTGTTATTTCTAATTAATGTAATGCCTTGATTTTTCAAAGCTAAACCCTAATGGCTAACAGCTAATCGCTCAACTTAGCTGTCATCAATATTTCCATTCGTTCCTTTGCGTATCGCTGTGATTCCGGAGGAATTGATGCTCCTCCCTGCAAGACTGCCCTATATTCAGTTATTGCCCTGTTAATTTGACCTAGATGTTCAAAAACTCGCGCCCGCAGGAGCATGGCGTCTGCCGAAAGCTCATAATTGGCCTCGATATTATTTAACAGCCGGAGTGCCTGTCGATACTCACCTTCAGATTCACAGAAGACAGCATAGTTATATAGTGTATGCAGGGAAGGTAAAGCGGTTCCCATTGCGCGTTCAAAATAGATTTTCGCCTCATCCGTTTTCCCCATTCGGGCCAGCGCCACTGCCGCAAAAGCGGTTGCTTCGCTGTCTTTAGGCGCAAAACGAAGTGCTTTTTTGGCAAAATTAAAAGCAGTCAGTTCCTGACCTCCCGGACCAAGGGCTAATGCCGATATTTTTTTAGCCAGCGATACATTTTCCGGCCAGATATCCGATGCGTTGACATAGAGTTTTAATGCCTGGTTAACCGTCCCCTGTTTTTCAAGCTTAACAGCTTTATTAATAAGGTCATGCGCCTTGGCAACTTCTTCAACAGGAGTTTGAATGTCCACAATGCGCTCAATCTGAATGCTGCCTTGTTGCTCTCCTTTTTCAATAAGAAGGGGTCCAACTTGAACATCAAGGGTGCCGGTTGATTCGGTATCACCACCCCATTCAAGAGATTTACCTGTCGGGTAAATCATAATAGTATTATGACGCTCGATGCTATCCAATCCCTTTAAATTCTGCATTACATCCAGGACAAAGGTCCAGGGCACATTTTCCAGGGCCAGCGTAATGGTACCCTTTACCGATTCATCTACTACAATGTTCTTACCACTGACCTGACCCAGCAAACGAAATACATTATGGAGATCCACTTTGAATAGATCCACACTAATTTTATCTGTGGCAGCATCACTTACCAATTTTGCCTTTGAATTATTACCATAAGCCTCACTAATTCTTGGTGCGGCAAAATCTTCTGTTTCATCTGGTTCTGTATTATTTCCAGAGTCGGGAAGGCGGGATTCAAGTTCAGCTATCCAGTGGGATATGTCGTTCTGTTTTGGTTCGCTCTGGCTTGGCTCATTGCCCATTGCAGGCCTGTTGCCTGGCATCCACCAGAATACCCCGACCAAAAAGACAATCAAAAGGCATGAGATTTTCCGTTTGCAACCCATTATTTTCCCTCCGGATGCAGTAACAGTACCCTCTCCTGCAAAGTCAGTTCGCCGCGAATGTCTTCGAGTTCTTCTTCTACGATTACTCTGTCCAGAAGGATCTTTTTAACCCTGCCGTTTCGATAGCCAACCCGCAGACCAGGCTGCAAGAAGTACCCGATCCCGGCAGCATCCTGGGCCATGGCAATCCTGTTACCCTTATCATTGGCAATAATGCCTACCAGCGTTAGCTGGCCGACGTCCATACATTCCAATGGGGTAGCGCAAATTTCCGGCCTTCTAAACTCTTTTTTTGGGCGTCGTTTTCTAGCTATTCGCTTGGAAACTTTCGGTGCTGTTTTCAAAAACGGCTGAAACGGATCGGGTTTTCCGTCCGAGCTGTAATAATAAGTAACAGGCTCTATGAGACATTCCAGTCTAACCTGAAAATCCTTTACTTTTTTTGAATTAATTGCGGTCGATTTTTTTGTGATGGAAGTTGCTGCAGGAGTTACTGTTGTTTTATCTTTACATCCGGACAGACAACAAAGGCAAAATATAGAAATAGTGATAAACAGATTCGTATAAGCAATAAACGCTATACAACCAACTCTTTTTTTTGCCAGCGTGAACATGTCGTCTATCTTTTTTTCTTTTTCGTTTTCTTTTTGGCCTGTTGTTCTTCCGGGCTGAGAAAACGATAGGTTACGGCCTCACAACGAGTATTTATTGTCCAGACACTGCCTCGCTTGACCTCTTGGCCTTCAGTAGGACCCTCTCCGGCCCCTTCTATTGGTGCTGCTTCGTCTGTAGGTTCGACTTTTTTCTTTTCACTTGCTGATCCTTTTTGACTCCAGACCTTCGTGGTTTTCTTGGCCTTTCCCATTGAGACCGTTTTTATGTGCACGATGCGAGCCATGCGACTGATATTATCAAAGAAATCGACGGTGTTATGAAATGGCCCATTGAATTCCATGTTAATGGGAATAGCGGCGTAAAAGGCCTTTGGCTGTTCCTTTTGTGGTTTAAAGGATAAAAAATCCAGTCTGGCCTCATTACCAAGTGAAGAAATCTCAGGCAAAAATGTCGGTATGTCTTCTTTTTCCGGCAGTAGCTTCAAGGCCTTCTGTAAAATTCCCTTCATGATATTCAATTCTTCTTCCAATTGAGGAATCTGTTTGGACTTTGCTTCCAGCTTGACTATCTCTTGCCTCAGGTTTGGGATTTTTTCCGACATGGTTTTCATTTCTTCTAAACGAACAGACAGGAAAAAAAACCAGAACAGGGCCATAGGAATAACTAAGACAAGCAACCATATGCCGGCTTTCTGCCAAATAGGAAGGGAATAGACAGCTTGAAAAAGCCCAGGAGGTATCTTCCAGCTTGGTTTGTTAAATTTCACGACTTCTTAGCTCTCTTTGAAAACTTCTTGTCATTGTCGTTCTTTTGTTGAGCTTGAATATTCAGTTGAAGCCCAAACTCCATAAGAGCATGTCCCTGGATTGACTTCTGCCTGGTATTTATCAAGTTTACTGATTTGCACATTGGTGATGTTTCCAGGCGTCGCATAAAAAGAGCTACCGTGTGATTGTCCAGGGCGACTCCACCAAGTTGCACATTATTTCCCTTAAGATTTAATTTAGTGAGCCATAAACGATCAATAGGTATTGAACTTACAATTTCATCCAGAATTTTAACCGTTGCTGTACGACCTTCTTGAAGTTCTTCTATGGCCTTAAATTTATCTTCGACTTGTTTTCGTTTTTTATTTACTTTTTCTATCTTTTTGTTTACATAAACAAATTTTGCTTTTTTTTCTTCTAATGATGCCAGCTCTTGCTTTTGAGCCCTTACTTTTCCTTGGATCGTTAATCCAGTGGCCAACAAACCAACTATCAAGAGGATTAGAGACAAGACAAAGATTGAAATCTGCTGGCGAACGGCCTCCTTTTTACGCCACTCTCGAACTGGGAGGAGGTTTATTTGAATCATTTTGTCAAAGTCCTTAGTGCAAGTCCGGTGGCTATTGCCATTTGTGGAGCGACAGAGGAGATATACTCAGGCTCTATGCCATGATCGACAGTAAAACCATGCAAGGGATTTAATATCTTCACCGGCAGGCCTATTATGTCGTCACAAAGCATGTCAAGCCCTTTTAAAAAGGCAGAACCCCCACTGATGTAAAGTTGTGTGGGATATTCTTCTGTGCTTGAGTTCGCCCTATAGAAATCTATTGCCTTTTTCAGTTCTGATGCCCAAACACCACATAACTCCTTGCAAACCGAGGTCACTTCCTTCATGATTGCCATGTCCTCAGATCCGGCAATTTTTATTCTTTCTGCATCTGAATATTCCAGCCCTGTTGCTTCCTGAATAGCCTCTGTAAGTTGAGTTCCTCCAAACGCTATGTCTCTTGCAAAAAGAGATGTACCTTGTAGAATTATGTTGATGTTTGTCTTTTGTGCCCCTATGTCCACCAAGACTATAGGTTTAGTTAAAAGGCCAAAAGCACCTTCAAAGGCATTTCCAAGGGCAAATGCATCCACATCCACTACTGCCGGGGACAAACCGACTTCCTGAATAAGGGCGGCGTATTCATCAACAATCTCTCTTTTAGCAGCAACAAGGAAAATCTCTGTCCCGCTGCTTTTTTTGCGTTCCTCACCCACCGTATGAAAATCCACATAAACTTCTTCTATTTCAAAGGGTACGTATTTTTCTGCTTCGAAAATCAAATTGCGCTCTATTTCACCTTCGTCCTGATATGGAACAATTATTTTCTTGACAATGACGGAGTAGCCAGCGATAGATGTGGCCGCGTATTTAATTTTGGGCCGGAGATTGCCTAGAAGTGCCTTTAGTATCTCTGCAACTTTATCCGGCTCTTTTATTGAACCATCTACTATGGCCCGGGGTGGCACCAGGGCACGGCCAATGCACTTGATGGCACGGTTTGTGCCGTTGCTGGATAGTTCAACAATCTTTATGCTGTGTGAACCTATATCCAACCCCAATGTAGGGTATTGACGCTGTCCCCATTTTTTTGGCAGAGAAGGGAATTTCATTTTACTTGTTCCCAGGGCACATAAATTATTTGCGCTATGGAATTTGACTCCATTATCGGTTCACCGGCAAAGCTGAGATATGGTTTATTTTTTTGTCTATTTATTCTTTCGGCAAGTTTTTCTTTTTTCTTAACTTTATACAAAAAAAAGTAAATATTGGGCATTCTTCATTTTTAGGTTTACACTTTTTAAAAGGACCTCACGCAAAGGCGCAAAGGAAATTAAGAGAAAAATAATAGATGGTTATGACCGATTCGAAGAAAATTCGTAATTTTTCGATAATTGCCCATATTGATCACGGCAAGTCTACGCTTGCTGACCGTATTCTGGAATTTACCGGTACCGTATCCGCCAGGGAGATGAAACAGCAATTTCTTGATCAGATGGAGCTGGAAAGGGAAAGAGGGATCACTATCAAGGCCCAGACAGTGAGGCTTAAATATCGGTCTGAAGATAAAGAGACCTATGTGCTTAATCTGATAGATACACCCGGCCACGTAGATTTTTCTTATGAGGTCTCAAGGAGTCTTGCAGCCTGCGAAGGGGCCATCCTTGTAGTTGATGCCACCCAGGGCGTGGAAGCCCAGACCCTGGCCAATGTTTACTTGGCACTGGAAAATGATCTTGAGATCATAACGGTGCTGAACAAAATTGACTTACCCAGTGCAGACCCTGAAAGGGTTGCACAAGAAATAGAGGACATCATAGGGCTCGATACCTCCGGGGCTATACTGGCAAGTGCAAAAGAGGGTCTGGGTACAAAAGAGATCCTGGAAGCAGTAATACACCGGATTCCAGCCCCTGCAGGAGATCCCGGCTCACCACTTAGGGCACTTGTTTTTGATTCATGGTTCGATTCATATCAAGGGACAGTTGTGTTGATCAGGGTTGTAGAAGGCACACTGAGACCTGGTATGCAGATACGCATGATGTCTACGAATCAGACCTATGAAGTGGACAGGACAGGCATTTTTTCCCCTAATCCAATAGATACGGATCAACTGACAGTTGGAGAAGTGGGATTTTTTACTGCCGGCATAAAGGCCGTACGTGATACACAGATAGGCGATACCATTACAGAGGAAAGACGTCCTGCCGAAAGCCGCTTACCCGGCTTTGAGCCGGTAAAGCCAATGGTATTTTGCGGTCTTTATCCAGTAGATCCGGCCCAGTACGACCAGTTGAAAGAGGCTGTTGAAAAGCTATGGTTAAACGACCCGGCCTTTTCTTATGAGCCTGAAAGCTCTGCAGCTCTGGGATTCGGATTCAGGTGCGGCTTCCTGGGGCTTCTTCACATGGAAATCGTGCAGGAGCGTCTTGAGCGGGAGTACAATCTGTCCCTCATAAGTACGGCCCCGTCAGTATCTCATGAAATCAAACTTATCAGCGGGGAAATCGTCCATGTACACAATCCTGCCCAGATGACGTCAGCGGATAAAATAGAGCAAATAGCAGAGCCTTACATACGAATGGAGATTTATGTCCCCAAGGAATATATCGGCTCCGTTATGCAGTTGTGCGACAAAAAAAGGGGACAACAGGTAGATATGCGCTACCTCACTGAAAACAGGGTGCTGCTAAAATACGAACTCCCATTCAATGAAATTGTTCTGGATTTTTACGATCAGTTAAAGTCGATCAGCAGAGGTTATGCTTCTATTGATTATGACTTCCTTGAACATAGACCAGCCAAACTGGTCAAGCTGGACATCCTTATTAATAAACAACCAGTGGACGCCCTTTCGGTCATAGTGCACAAAGACAAGGCCTATTACAGAGGCCGGGAACTTGTGGGCCGCTTGCGCAAGGTAATACCCAGGCAGATGTTTGAAGTTGTGATCCAGGCAGCCATTGGAAGCAATATTATTGCCAAAGAACGTGTTGCTCCATTCAGAAAAGACGTTATAGCCAAATGCTATGGGGGAGATATCACTCGTAAGCGCAAGTTGCTGGAAAAGCAAAAAGAAGGAAAAAAGAAAATGAAGCACATCGGCCATGTAGAAATACCTCAAGAGGCCTTTCTGAGCGTGTTGAAGGCGTAATAAGAGAAGCCACTTGCAGTCCCGGATCTATGGAGCTATTATCCGCACACCATGAACAAGCCCACTTTTTCAGCAAAAAAACAGTCTAATAAGCGTTCCTGGCAGTCAGTAGCATGGGAATATCTGCAGGCGATTCTTATTGCCCTGGTTCTGGCTTTCTTTATCAGGACTTTTGTAGCCCAGGCCTTTAAGATCCCCTCTGGTTCAATGGAGAGTACGCTTCTTATAGGTGATCATATACTCGTAAGCAAATTCATATATGGTGTCAGGAATCCTTTTACCAGGGAACTCTGGATCCCAGTCAAGAAACCTGAGCGCGGTGATGTGGCGGTCTTTATTTATCCAGTGGACAGGAAAAAGGATTTCATAAAACGTGTGATTGGCGTAGAAGGAGACACGGTCCAGATAATAAACAAGAATGTATATTTGAACGGAAAGCTATTTTCTGATCCACAAGGGATGCAGCACACAGACCCCCGGATATTGCCGGGATCAGTTCAACCAAGGGATAACATGGGACCTGTGACTGTTCCGAAGGACATGATTTTTGTAATGGGCGATAACAGGGATCATAGTTATGATAGCAGATTCTGGGGGTTTGTACCCCTCAAGGACGTGAAAGGTAGGGCATTTACTATTTACTGGAGTTGGAATTCGGATAAATTCTGGCCAAGGTTCGAACGTATAGGTGATGTTGTTCACTAGTGATAGTGCGGAGTTGTCAGCTTGACACCAATTAAATCAAATGTTACAGAATATCCGCAACTTTGCGGGCGGGTAGCTCAGTGGGAGAGCATCGGCCTTACAAGCCGGGGGTCACAGGTTCAAACCCTGTTCCGCCCACCACGTTTTGAGAAAAGATATCAGATATGGGGTCGTAGTTCAGTTGGTTAGAACGCTGGCCTGTCACGCCAGAGGTCGCGAGTTCGAGTCTCGTCGACCCCGCCATAGTTCTCTCGTCATGCCGGTCCCGGATCGGAGTCCGGGATGACGAATCCGACATCCAGATCGCGGAACGTTTTGAAAAGACACTGGATTCCGGCTTTCGCCGGAATGACGCGGCCAGTTTTTCATTTCTTATAATTTCAAACTCTTAAAGGAACTTTAGGCTGTCCAATCACTTATAAACTTAGATGCCATG
>JAUWGF010000195.1:0-2978 GCA_030606515.1 Deltaproteobacteria bacterium
TGTAAGGGAATGGTAACAATTCACCATAGGATAAATAGATGAACTATTACAGCAAAGGAGGTTGGTAATGGCTTCGAAAGAGAGAACCAAGGAAATATTGAAAGAAATCCGTGAGGCATTGATAAACTATGATGAGGACAAAGTTGTAGAGTGGGCCAAGATTGCCATAGACGAAGGCGTAGACCCCTTCGCCGCAACAATGGATGGTCTGGCAGATGCAATGATAGAGGTAGGGGAATTGTATAATAAAAAGGAATACTTTGTCCCGGAACTCCTGATGTGTTCCGATGCACTGTATGCTGGGCTGGACATCCTGAAGCCAGCCATTGAGGCCTCAGGAAGAAAACCTGAGGCGAAAGGTTCGATAGTCCTCGGTGTGGTCGAGGGCGATGTTCATGACATCGGCAAAAACCTCATCAAGATGATGTTTGATGTGGCTGGGTGGACCGTTTATGACTTGGGAAAGGATGTACCACTTGATAAGTTCGTTGAGGAACAAATAAGGACTGATTCTGATATCGTGGGTCTCTCAGCCTTAATGACGACCAGCATGATAGCTATGCCAGAAATTGTAAAGAAGTTAAAGGAAAAAAATCCGAACGTCCGCATTATGCTTGGCGGTGCTCCAGTAACCCCAGAGCTCGTGGAAAAGTACGGCGCTGACGGCTACGCTAAGAGTGCTGGGACTGCGGTTGATGAGGCAATTAGATTGATTAAAATGCTAAGAGAAGAGGAGATGGGAAAGTAACAGTATCCCCAGAGCCTCAGAACATGATTAGCCAGTCATCAAAGATATAATAGCCAAGTGAGAAAGGAAAAGATTTATGCCAGGTGACGAAAACGAAGGATGTTTGGTCATTTTTCAACCATCAGGGTGCAGAGGATACATTAACAAAGGGAAGACCCTCAAGGAGGCTTCCATAGCGCTGGGTGTAGATATAGAAGGCGTCTGCGGAGAGAAGGCCATCTGTGGTACGTGCAAGGTTAAGGTTGAGGAGGGAGAATTCGAGAAATACGGCATTAAATCAACTAGAGACCACCTTTCTCCGATGGGACCGTCAGAAAGGAAATTTTTCAATCTCCAGCAAGAGCAGGACGGCTACCGGCTGGCCTGTCAAACACAGATCCTGGGTGATGTGGTGATCTTTGTGCCAGAAGAGAGTCGTATGGGAAAGCAGGTCGTGCGCAAGGCAGCCACAGCAAGGCCCATCAAACTGAAACCGGCGGTAAAAAAGTACTACGTTGAGCTAACAAAGGCTACCCTGGATGATACCCTTGGCGACTGGGAGCGTCTTAAGGCCGAACTTAATAAAAGGTTCAAACTGAGAAATCTAAACATTGACTATCAGGTGCTTCTGGACTTACAAAACGCTGTGCGCGATGGTGATTGGAAGGTGACCGTATCAGTTTGGCAAGGAAAGGAAATTATCAAGATAGAACCAGGGAATGTGGAAAAGGGTTATGGCCTGGCAGTTGATGTCGGCACCTCCACAGTGGCTGGCTACCTCTGCGATCTGACCGATGGCACTGTAGTAGTGACCGCTTCTATGATGAATCCACAAGTGGTATATGGCGAAGATGTCATGTCCCGCATCAGTTTCACCATGACTAACCCAGAAGGACTTGAGATCTTGAGCAAGGCAATTCTTGATGGTCTGAATGGAATCGTGGCAGAGGTAGCTGCTACAGCCAGCATTAAGCGCCAGGATATTATTGATATGTCCATAGTAGGTAACACCTGCATGCACCATATTTTCTTAAACATCGATCCAAAATATATTGGGCGGTCTCCTTTCCCTCCATCATTACACCACTCCCTGGATATCAAAGCCCGCGACTTTGGGCTCAAGATGCCTCCAGAAGTTGAAACTGGCGACAAAGGCGGCTATCCACCCTGCCAGGTTGAATGCCCTGCAGGGGTAAATGCGCAGGATTTTTTGTACCTCATTGCTCAGGGCAAGTTCATAGATGCCCTTGAGATAGTAAGGCTGGCCTTTCCCTTTGCAGGGGTCTGTGGGCGTGTCTGCACCCATCCCTGTGAGACAGTGTGTGAAAGAAGGGACGTTGATGAGCCATTGTCCATCCGTGCCCTACACCGCTTTGTAGCTGACTACGAGCTCAGGAAAGGGAGAGAAAAAGCAACCCCAATAGAGAAAACAAAAGAGGAAAGGATAGCTATAATCGGCTCCGGACCATCCGGGCTGGCCTGTGCCTATGATTTAATTAAAAGGGGATACCCCGTTACCGTGTTCGAGGCTGCTCCCGAGATCGGTGGCATGATGCGCTATGGTATTCCTGAATATAGACTTCCCAGGCAGATACTGGACAACGAGATCGCCCTTATTGAGGAGTTAGGTGTAGAGATAAAAACAAATGCCACAGTTAAAAGCTTAGAGGATATCTTTGAGCAGGGGTATAAAGCGGTCTTTCTGGCTACCGGAGCCTGGACAAGCCAGAAGCTGGGCATTCCTGGGGAAGACGCCGGGTGTGTAATCTATGCCCTTGATTTTCTGAATAAGGTGAATTGTGGGGAAAAGGTCGAGCTAAGAGATATAGTGGCGGTTATTGGGGGCGGCAGTGTGGCTATTGATGCTGCCAGGCTATCCTTACGCCTTGGAGCCAAAGAAGTTCATCTCATTTGTTTAGAGTCCACAGATCTTACATCTAAAGACAGGATGCCGGCTCAGGATTTGGAGATCGAACAGGCTGGGGAAGAGGGAGTAATTATCCATCCTTGCCTGGGTATAAAGAAGATTTTGACTGAAGAAGGCAAGATCCTTGGTTTGGAGACTGTTATTTGCAGTAGTGTTATTGATTCAGAGGGTAGGTTCGCTCCGGAGTTTGCCGAAGGTCCGGCACCCTTTATAGCAGCCGATACAGTGATAGTTGCCATAGGTCAGAGACCAGTTGAGACAGACTTTGCCGAAATGGATAAGGCGCCATCTGGAACCATCAAGGTGGATGAGACTACCTTAGAG
>JAUWGF010000158.1:0-4393 GCA_030606515.1 Deltaproteobacteria bacterium
TTGAGCAGAGATAAAGATACCAAAATAGTCTATGTATGCCGGTCATGCGGCCAGACTTCAGCCAAGTGGCTTGGTCGTTGTCCCGGGTGCGGAGCATGGCATACAATGGTGGATGAGCCTGTAGATCCTTTTGTTAGAAAAGGCCGAAGTCTTTTTGCCGTGAGTCAATCTGCTCCTTTACCCCTGCTGGAAGTGTCTACAAACGTTGATGAGGCCAGAATTTTCATTGGGATGAATGAAATGGACCGGGTACTTGGTGGAGGGCTGGTGCCGGGCAGCCTGGTGCTATTAGCCGGAGAGCCGGGCATAGGTAAGTCTACATTGCTGCTGCAGATACTTTGCCGTCTGGCCTCTAATGAAAATCAAAAGAAAGTCCTATATGTCAGTGGAGAAGAATCATTGGTTCAAATCAGGATGAGGTCTGAGCGTTTGGGAAAGATCCCGGAAAGTCTGTGGGTTGCGTGTGAGTCGGAGCTTGATCGGATTATTAAGATGGTGGAGGAACAGGGTCCTTCTATCCTGGCTGTTGATTCAATACAAACTCTGTTTTGCGGCGAGATATTGTCGGCTCCCGGGAGCGTATCCCAGGTCCGGGAGGCCACTGCACGGCTCATGCAGCTTGCCAAGTCCAAGGGCGTGCCGACGATACTTGTGGGCCATGTGACGAAGGAAGGGGCTATAGCAGGCCCCCGGGTACTTGAACATCTGGTGGACACTGTATTGTATTTTGAAGGGGATCGGAGCCACACCTTCCGGCTTCTGAGGACTGTAAAAAACCGTTACGGTCCAACTCATGAGATAGGTGTCTTTGAGATGACTGAGGCCGGGCTGAAACAAGTTCCCAACCCCTCTGAGGTCTTCCTTGGTCAAAGGCCAAAGGCGGTTCCCGGATCTGTAGTCGTTCCGTGTATGGAAGGTACCCGCCCCATCCTGGTGGAGATCCAGGCCTTGGTGAGTCCTTCACACCTATCAATGCCAAGGCGAACTTCAACCGGTATTGATAGTAATCGTCTGGCCTTGCTCATTGCGGTTGCAGAAAGACACCTGGGTGTGGCACTTTATGACCGGGACATCTTCATAAATGTGGCAGGCGGGCTTAAGATATCAGAGCCGGCGAGTGAACTTGCCGTAATAATGGCTATGGTCTCAAGTCTCAGGGATGTTCCCCTGGATATGGACACCGCTGTCTTTGGAGAAGTTGGCCTTACTGGAGAGGTGAGGGCGGTTGGAAGGGCGGAATTGAGACTCAACGAGGCTGCCCGTCTGGGGCTCAAGAGGTGCATTATTCCCTGGGCTGGATCTGATCGTCTCAAGTTCTCAGATAGCCTGGAGATCCTTCCAGTGAGAAGAATAGATGAGGCAGTAGCGGCAATGTCTGAAGTCTCTTGACAGTCAGTTAACCCTGGCCTACATTCACGCATACTATTTGACGTTGGCCTTGAAGCGGGTTGCCTTGACAGAAATGCCGGGGGTTCACCCCTTTATTTATTGATATCTAGGTTGAGCGGTTCAAGGTTCACGGTTGGAGAGCCCTAACTATTTGATATCAAAAGGATGATGCCTCAATAGAGACGGCAGGCATGTTTCACCCAATGGGTGAAAAAGGTTAATCTGGGTATTGTGCTTTAAAGTGATGTATATCAATATCTTATAACCTTTGAACTTTGAACCTTGAACCTTGAACCTTGAACCAATCACTTTAGGTGATAATTAGGAGATAAATAGATCATGTCTGGAGACAAATTGATACATGTAACAGATGCAGAGTTTGAATCTCAGGTACTAAAAGCTGATAAGCCCGTACTGGTTGATTTCTGGGCGGGCTGGTGCGGACCGTGCCTGGCCATTGCACCTGCCATTGAGGAGTTGGCCGGCGATTACGACGGGAAAGTAGTAGTAGCAAAGATGGACGTAGACAAGAGTCCTGCTACTCCGGGCAGGTATGGCATCAGGGCCATCCCTACGTTAATCGTTTTTAAGGACGGCCAGGTTGTAGAGCAGATTACTGGTGCAGTGGGGAAGGCTGTTATCGAATCCGCTATTAACAAGGCGTTGTCCTAATTAGTGTCTGAACAAAAAGACCGTTCAGACACAATTTTGAATTAAGGTATATGTCTTTTAAATCTTCTTCCACAATTCAGCATTCAGCATTGTCTATAAAGATCTGTGATGAATAGACCGCATTATCGAATAAGAAGCCGTAAGGGATTATCGGCAAGATGTCTTGTGCTTTTATGCCTTTTAATTATCGGCATTTTTGCCGGATGTGCCGGCAAGGACAGCGGCATTGAGGCCGGTAAAGATGAAGGCCTGTTCTCATGGTTTCGTTCTGCAGCCGGGCACCCGGAGCCGGAGAGCGAGGTTGATCTGTCTGACAAGGCCATGGACTACTTTGTACAAGGGCGCTATATCCTGGCAGAGGAGATATTTCAAAAGGTCAGGGATCGCTACCCCTTCAGCCCGTATGCTACGCTTGCGGAATTGCGCCTTGGAGATTGCAAGTTTTACATGGGCGATTATGACGAAGCCATTTCCCTTTATGAGGAATTTGAAAAGCTTCATCCCACCAACGAGGCAGTAACATATGTGATCTTTCAGGAGGGTTCCTGCTATTACAGATTACTGGAAGGCCCTGATCGTGATCAAACCTTCACCCACAAGCTCGTTGAGACCTGTGAGCGGCTCCTTAACAGATATCCGGATAGTCCATACAGTTACGAGGCCCGCAAGCGAATGGCAGAGGCAAAGAACCGTCTGGCCCAGCATGAGGTTTTAGTGGCCCGATGGTATATTCGTACAGGGCAGGTACCACAGGCCAAAAACCGTCTGGAGACTGCCATGGACCTTTATCCGGATACTTCGGCAGGAGTGAATGCTGCGCGTCTTCTAAAAAAGGAAAGGATATTCCAGCAGACCTCTACGGCCGAGACAGACAGAGCAAAAGAATCAGAGGAATCCTGGTGGGGGCGTCTGATACCCTTTATCTGAACAGATGGCAGGAAACGCGCCTGTTGTTTTCCAGACGCAAATCTTCAGGCTCTATCTTTCTACAAATATCCATGGCCTTGGGGCAACGGTCCTGAAAGGCGCATCCTGAAGGAATAGAATCCAAGGCGGGGACATTCCCCGGAATGGAAGTGAGACGCTTGGCGTCTGCGGGAATACCATATGGTACCGAATCCAGAAGACCCTGGGTGTACGGATGGAGTGGATTGTCGAAAAGATCACGCACGAAGGCCTCTTCAACTATTTTCCCTGCATACATTATAAGTACCCTGTGGGCTATCTGGGCCACTACTCCAAGGTTGTGGGTTATGAGCAGGAGACTGAGATTATGCTGTTCCCTGAGCCTGCTCAGGAGTTCAAGAATTTGGGCCTGTATGGTTACGTCCAGGGCAGTAGTGGGCTCATCTGCTACCAAAAGCTTTGGTTGACATGCAAGGGACATGGCTATCATAGCCCTTTGGCGCAGTCCACCTGAGAGCTGATGAGGATAAGTTGTGATTCTTTCTTCCGGTGCCGGCATTCCCACCTGGTTTAAGAGCTCAACAGTCCGTTTCCTAACCTGTTTTTTTGGAAGTTTGACATGGGTTGTTATGGCTTCTGAAATCTGGTCTCCGATTGTGAAGACCGGGTTGAGGGCAGTCATAGGCTCTTGAAAAATCATGGCCATTTCCTTTCCCCTGATGCTGCACAATTGGCCAGGAGTAAGGTCCATGAGATCAGTGCCCTCAAATACTATTTTCCCCATTCTTATATTGAATGGAGGACTTGGAAGCAGGCCCGGCAGGGAAAGGGCTGTAACGCTTTTTCCACAACCGGATTCGCCCACAAGACAGACGCTTTCCCCTTTTTTAATATAAAAAGAAAGATCCCTTACAGGGAATACAGGCCCCCTATTGGTACGGATCTCAATTTCAAGTCCTTTTACAGAAAGGAGGATATTATTTCTCACGATTTTTGATCACGGGAATTTGTCCGCTTTTTGCCCCTTAACCAGTTGAACATTGATTTCACGTCCTGCAGGCTTAAGCTGTACTATTACTTCAAAAAGGTCCGACATGTGACTGATGGGGGACGGGATGTCGTCAGGTTGTTCGACGTTGTCTTTTCTGTGAGTCATTACAGTAAACCATGCAGGGAAACCATGTTCCTTGGCCAGTGCTTTGAGTTTGCTCAACGATGCCTGCTCAGTTTTGTCGAATGGCAACCCGTCTAACAAGACTACCTGTGGAAAGAATATACCCTGTTCAGTGAGGTCGTTTAGACGTTCTTCAAGCCGCTTTACGCTGAAGTCCTCAATATTAAAGGTCATAATAAAACGGTGGGGAAGGATCATCTCCCACATCACATTGGTATTATTTAACTCGTATTGATCTGATATGCGGTGGAG
>JAUWGF010000103.1:0-6621 GCA_030606515.1 Deltaproteobacteria bacterium
CCAATGGCATAGAGGACCGGAAAATCCAATTGATCCTCGGAAGCATCCAGGTCGATGAACAGATCGTAAATCTCGTCCAGCACCTCATCGGCCCGGGCATCTTTGCGGTCGATCTTGTTGATCACCACCAGCATGACCAATCCTGCTTCCAGGGCTTTGTTCAAAACAAACCGGGTTTGGGGCAGGGGGCCTTCCGAAGCATCCACCAGCAAAATAGCGCCGTCCACCATGGCCAGGGCCCGTTCCACTTCCCCGCCAAAATCCGCGTGGCCCGGGGTATCCAGGATGTTGATCTTGGTATCTTTCCACGTGACCGAGCAGTTCTTGGCCGCGATGGTAATGCCCCGCTCCCGCTCCAGATCCATGCTGTCCATGATCCGCTCATCCATTTCCTTGCCTTCCCGGAACAGGCCGCTTTGGCGGAACATGGCATCCACCAGGGTGGTCTTGCCATGGTCGACGTGGGCGATGATAGCAATATTTCTCAATTTTTGATTTTGTTGTTTGGTCATAATAAATTTAAAGCCTCTCTGAGCTCAATCATCCATTTCAATTCATCATCTTTCAACGCCCTTTCACAATAAACTGCCCGGTAGGTATCACCGTTATAATCGTCAACGACTTCCAGGACTCCTGCTCCCTTGAACCCCTTTAACTGCTTGGCGTCTGGATGCTTGCTTCCAGACTGAGCAACATGCAAGGGACAATCATCGGTAGGACTGGGGGACGTCCCACAATTCGCAACTATTTTCTCGTTGTGTATAAGTGGGGAGGGGAGGGGACCGGATCGCGTCAATCTCCTTATTTGGCTTATCAAGACTACGAACAAGTCCATCGATCAACAAGATCTGTACATGAACCCCAAAACCATGAGGTTATGGTAGCGAAGGTGCGAGCCGAAGGCAAGGGCGGAACCGCGGGTTTACGGTTATAAAATAAAAAGGCATCATTGATTACACTGCAAAAAGCCTGAAACATGATTCTGCTCAAAAATTTTCAGCGGAATCATCATTCTTTACTTTGGCAATTCGCGCCCTTTTCCTAAATCTTGCTATGGAATTTTTGTTAAAAAATGAATCTTGACAATCACCGTGAAGCAGGTCATATAGATATTAGAAGGTTCAAAAGTTCTGGGTCCAAGGGTTCATAACCGTTGATTCATGAGTTCTGAATGGTAACCCTGAACGGTGAACCATGAACCTGTGAACGCTTTTTTTTATAAACATATTTGCCTGAAGGAAAGACAAAACATGTATCAACCTTTTGCCATAAAACAAGCTGCTGATCTAGTTCTATGGTGGTGGCTGTGGTACAGAGGAATGGTGCGCGTCTGCTCCTTTTAGGCTAAACCTTAAAGGCAAACTCAAAGGGCCGTGGACACGCAAAGGTGTTCACGGTCTTTTTATTTTTTTGGCTCATGGGATTAAAATGAATCTCCAAACCCTGAACCTTTGAATATATACAAGGACAAGATATCATGATTACTCCGGATCTGACCCAGTTTAAATCGCTGGCTAAAGACGCGAATATCATACCAATATGGAAAGAGATGGCAGTTGACTTTGATACGCCCGTATCTCTGTTTGCAAAGCTTGGAGAAAATAGTTACTCATTCCTGCTGGAAAGCCTTGAAGGCGGAGAAAAGTGGGGAAGGTACAGCTTTATCGGATTCAAGCCCTTTCTGATCTTCGGTTGTAAGGGGAATGATATCTTCACGGAGATTGAAGGCAAGCGTGAAAATATTACCGCCGCCGATCCGCTTGCTGCCCTCAGAGAAATAATGGCACGCTTTTCACTGGCAGAGGTCCCGGGTCTTCCTCGATTCTACGGAGGGGCTGTTGGATACATGGGATATGACATGGTTCGTTTCATGGAGCGTCTGCCGGAGAATCTTTCAGACACCGCAGGGTTCAATGATGCGGTGTTTATGTTTCCCGAGCTCCTGCTTGTTTATGACAATATCAAGCAAACTCTCAAGATCATTGCATGTCTTCGGGTAGAACAGGAAGACAACGCAAAATCTGTATATATAAGAGGGGAAAAAGCTATAAAAGACGTGATCCGTCGCATTCGACACGGATTGGATTACCCTGCCCCGCCTGCAAATCCCGTCCCTGCCACCAGCCTCAGCCCGGAGGTCCCCCAGGAGCGATTTGAGGACATTGTCCGCAGGGCAAAGGAATACATCCGGGCCGGGGACATAATCCAGGTAGTGCTTTCTCAACGGTTCTCCGGCAAAAACCTTATCCCTACGTTTGACCTGTACCGTGCCCTTAGAAGGATAAATCCATCGCCTTATCTTTATTACCTGCGCATGGAAGACGAAGTACTCATTGGTTCTTCACCTGAGATTTTAGTCAGGCTGACAGGCAATAAGATTGAAGTAAGGCCTATTGCAGGCACCAGACCAAGGGGTAAAGATCAAGAGGGGGACATACGCTTTGAAAAGGAACTTCTCGCTGACCCTAAGGAAAGGGCGGAACACCTGATGCTGCTTGACCTTGGGAGAAATGATGCCGGCAGGGTTGCCAAGATGGGGAGCGTAAAGGTTGAGGATCTGATGACTGTGGAACGTTATTCCCATGTGATGCATATTGTCACAGGTGTTAAAGGGGAACTAATGGATGGAAAGGACATGTTTGACGTACTACAGGCCTGTTTTCCCGCAGGTACTGTGTCAGGAGCGCCCAAGATCAGGGCCATGGAGATAATAGAGGAGCTTGAACACGCCCGGCGGGGACCGTATGCCGGTGCTGTAGGCTACTTTGGTTTTTCAGGCAATATGGATCTTGCCATCACCATTCGCACGCTCTGCCAGAAAAAGGATATGCTTTACCTCCAGGCCGGAGCCGGTATAGTTGCTGACTCAGATCCCACTTTTGAGTGGGAGGAGACTATCAGCAAGGGGCAGGCTCTCATGCGGGCTATCCACGTCGCCCATGAGGAACTATCATAATGAGCACCTTGCACTGAAGGACCTTAACAATGCTTATAGTTATCGACAACTACGACTCCTTTACTTACAACCTGGTCCAGGCCCTGGGAATGCTGGGGGCGGATATTAAGGTTGTAAGAAATGATAAAGCCACTGTAGAGGAGATAGCCTCCTGGACACCGGATCACCTCCTTGTCTCCCCCGGTCCTTGCACACCTGACGAGGCCGGCATATCCGTGGCTGCCATACGTCACTTTGCCGGAAAGATCCCGGTCCTGGGTGTGTGCCTCGGCCACCAGGCCATCGGGGTTGCATTTGGAGGCAAGATGGTCAGGGCAGGTAGGCTTATGCACGGCAAGACTTCAATGATCAAACACGATGGAAGGGGTGTATATCGCGGTCTGCCGAATCCATTCGAGGCCATGAGGTATCATTCTCTCCTTGTAGATGAGGCAACCCTTCCGGACTGTCTCGCAGTTACGGCGTGGTCGGAGCAGGACGAGCTCATGGGCTTCAGACACAGAGATTTTCCCGTGGAGGGAGTACAATTTCACCCGGAATCCATCATGACCCCTGAGGGGATCAATCTTCTCAAGAATTTCCTGCAAACCAAAGCGTAGGATTAATGGATTAGAGGATTAGAGGCATAAGCGCTAAGTTGTTTTTGTCCAGGGGGACTGAATGAAAAAATGAACATCGAACATCGAACATCCAACATCGAACGTTGAATGGGAAAAGATGAAGAAACAGAACATGGGTTCAGAGGTTCAGGGTTCAAGAAAAAAATGAACATCGAACATCGAACATCCAACATCGAACGTTGAATGGGAAAAGATGAAGAAACAGAAATAGTCGTTGAATATTGGGTGGTTGTTTTTTTATTCGATGTTGGACGTTCGATGTTCGATGTTGGACGTTCATCTTTCAAAGCGCTTATGTGGATTAAAGGATTAGAGGTATAATGGATATATTAAAAAAGGCCATTTCTGATGTTGTCAGCAGGAAAGACCTCAGCCAGGCTGAAATATCGTCAGTTATGGAAATAATTATGGAGGGAGAGGCAACACCTGCCCAGATCGGCGCCCTCCTCACGGGCCTGAGGATGAAGGGCGAGACTGTAGATGAAATAGCCGGGGCCGCAAAGGTGATGAGGGAGAAGGCCGTGCGTATCCATGTGAATCTGTCCCATGGAGAACCGCTTGTTGACACCTGCGGGACCGGAGGCGACGGGGCCCAGACGTTCAATGTCTCCACGACTGCTGCCTTTGTGGTTGCAGGGGCCGGCGTCAAGGTTGCAAAGCACGGTAACCGTTCAGTGTCCAGCAGGTCAGGGAGTGCGGATGTGCTTGAGGCCCTGGGTGTAAACCTGGCCCTATCACCGGAGGATGTGGCAAGGGCAGTGGAGACCATAGGTATGGGTTTTATGTTCGCCCCTGCCCTTCATCCAGCCATGAAATACGCCATAGGACCGAGACGGGAGATAGGTATCCGCACTATATTCAATGTGTTGGGACCTCTTACAAACCCGGCATGGGCAAATGTGCAGCTACTTGGAGTCTACGACCCCATGCTTACAAGGCCCCTTGCAGAGGTCCTTGGGCGCCTCGGCAGTAAGAGGGCCTGGGTAATACACGGAGAAGGAGGGCTGGACGAACTCAGCCTTCTGGGTAAGAGTGTTGTGGCCCAGTGGGACAAGAATGAAGTAAAGGAATTCGTGATCAGACCGGAAGATGCGGGGCTAAGGCCATGCAAGGTCGAGGACCTGAAGGGCGGAGACGCAGAAGAAAACGCCCGGATACTAAAAGATATAATCTCAGGTGAAAAGGGACCTAAAAGGGACATGGTACTCCTTAACGCCGGGGCAGCCATATTTCTTACAGACAAGGCAAAATCCCTGAGAGAAGGGGTACTCTTGGCTGCTGAGAGCATAGATTCAATGGAAGCCATGAAAAGGCTTGAGGCCTTGAAAGCCTTTGGTATGCCACAATGAGCATTTTGGACACAATAATTGCCCACAAGAGGGCGGAATTGAAAAACAAGCATCGCAAAGGGCTTATTCCTCCAAGGCATAAAGTTGCTTCTCCGAGGGGTTTTCGAGAGGCTCTGGTTTCCGATCCGGGGGTCTCGATAATCGCAGAGGTCAAGAAGGCATCTCCTTCAAAAGGGCTTTTGTGTCCAAATTTCGACCCTGTAAGCATTGCGGAAGATTACCAGGCAGGAGGGGCAAGGGCTATATCAGTCCTGACCGACGAGAAGTTCTTTCAAGGAAAGCTGGAGTTTCTTCCACAAATACGAAAGGAGATTGACCTTCCTCTCCTCAGAAAAGATTTTATCATAGACCACTTTCAGGTTGATGAGGCCAGGCTCTGGGGGGCGGATGCAGTACTCCTTATTGTAGCCGCCCTTGATGACAGCATGCTTTCAGAGCTCATGGCCCACATACGAGAAAATGGAATTGATCCTCTGGTGGAAGTCCATAACGAAAACGAAATGGAAAGGGCGCTTACTGCAAACGCTGATCTTGTCGGAGTGAATAACCGTAATCTTGAGGACTTCAGTGTGTCTATTGAAACCACTTTCCGGATAAGAAAGGCCCTGCCCCCGGAAATACCACTGGTAAGCGAAAGCGGGATTTCAACCCCTGATGATATAAAAAGGCTCCTTGATGCAGGGATTACTGCGGCACTCATAGGAGAGGCCCTGGTAAAGGCCGAAGATCGCATCACTTCTCTTGCCGCCCTCGTTGAAGCAGGGAAAATGTAGGAATTGGGTGATTTATGATAAAAATAAATACTGTAAAAATAAAAGTCTGCGGGCTTACTGATCCATCAGAGGCGAAAGCAGTGGCAGAGGCCGGAGCCGATGCCATAGGACTGGTCTTTGCCAAGAGCCCCAGGCAGATAGATCCGGACAGGGCCAGAGAGATTGTTCAAAATCTGCCGCCAATGGTCCAGACAGTCGGGGTCTTTGTCAATGAGTCTTCTGAAAAAATAAGGCAGATAACAGATTATTGCGGCCTGGACCTGGTGCAATTGCATGGTGAGGAAACCCCGGAGACCTGCAAAGACCTTGCCCCCAGGGCCATAAAGGCATGGCGAATAAGGACAAAGGCCGATATTCAGGATCTTTTGCCATATCAGGAAGTTGTGAAAGCCTTCCTGCTTGACGCCTGGTCCCCGAGTGCCCACGGCGGAACAGGCGAGACTTTTGACTGGTCCATAGCGATTGAGGCAAAAAAAGTCCTCTCAAGGCCTATTATTCTTGCAGGTGGCCTGAAACCGGAAAACATTGCCCGGGCAGTAAAACAGGTCCGGCCCTGGGGAGTGGATGTAAGCTCGGGTGTAGAGAACGCCCCTGGGAAAAAGAATATAGACCTGGTAGCTGATTTCATACGCAGGGCCATAGTGGATTAGAATCATTCAATCACCATCACGGGAAGTTAAAACAACGAATATCGAATATCGAACAAGGAACCGCAGAATGTCGAAGTAAGGGCCTGGGAAAAATAAATTGGTAGAATTCGCACCCGGATTTGCCATAGATTTAGTCGATCTGATTGAGCAAAACCGCAGGACTATCAGCTAAGCCCTTCCCGCTGAGGGTAGGTAGGGGTAGACTATTACAAAGGAAGGAATAGTGAATAAATCAACCAATCACCAAATCACCAAATCACCAAATCACCAAAT
>JAUWGF010000193.1:0-3020 GCA_030606515.1 Deltaproteobacteria bacterium
TCAACTATACGGTTAAAAGCCATTGCAGCCGTCCTGGCTCCAATCATAGCAACAAGAATCCACAGGGAAGTCCACAGGTCAGGTGGTCCTTCAGCAGCCAAAAAGGCCCCAAGGTATGCAAAGGGCAGGGCAAGGATAGTGTGCTCGAACTTTATCATTTCAAGCAGTATCCGGACCTTTGAAATTGGGGATGATGAATTTGGTGATTTGGTGATTTGGTGATTTGGTGATTGCACGCAGTTATCCTATTATTAATCTTGAATTTAAACAATCCTGAAATATGATTCCGCTCAAAATGCTCCAGATGCAAGGCGCGAGATTCCCGAGGAATGAGGCGTACTTAGCGTACGCCGCAGTGACGAGGGAATCGAAGCAACGCAGCAGATGGGGTATTTTCAGCGGAATCATCAATCAATTCCATGCCACCTCTTTAGGCCTTCTACCTCGAGTCCTATGAATTCCGCCAACCTGCCGGCAAAGAATGATGCCATTTCATCAATATTTCCCGGTTGATAGTAGAAGCTGGGCATTGCAGGATATATTACGGCCCCGGCCTCTTCTGCCAACAGCATATTTTGTAAGTGGATTCGATTCAAGGGGGTTTCTCTGGGGACCAGGATAAGGGGCCTGCGTTCCTTCAGGAAACAGTCAGCCGCCCTGTGGATCAGGTTTTGGCTGAATCCGTGAGCTATGGATGCCATGGTCCCCATTGTACAAGGGATGATTATCATGGCTTTCCATCTGCTTGAACCACTTGCAGGGGCAGCGGCCAGGTTATCCGGGCTGTAAACTGTGTGTGCCATCCGGATCAGGGCTTGAAAGCCGTCTTCCTTGATCTCAATCCTGGAGACCTGTTCCCCTGTCCTGGATACGATGAGATGGACCTCCTGGCCCAGGTCTTTTAGGATTTCTATTAATTTAAGGCTGTAGATAGACCCACTGGCCCCGGTGATTGCAAGAAGGATTGGCTCCTGGCCTTTATCCTTCATCATGTTTTCAGTCCCAGCTTTGGCCACAGCTTGTCAACTTTTTTAATGATTTCGTTTTCCATTGCTATTACATTTGGCCACTGTCTTGTAAACCCTTCTTCCGCCCACTTTCTGGTGCAGTCTATACCCATCTTGCTACCATAAAGGGGGAGTGGTGCTGCATGATCAAGGGCATCTACCGGCCCATCCGCAAAGACTATGTCCCTTCTGGGGTCTATGTTGTTACCCATGCGCCATAGTACCTGGGACAGGTCCTGCACGTCCACCTCGCTGTCAAAGATAAGGATTATTTTACAGAACATCATCTGGCCGAGGCCCCAAAGGGCATGCATTACTTTGCGGGCATGGCCGGGATAGCGCTTGTCAATGGATATAAAGGCCAGGTTGTGGAATACGCCCTCAAGAGGGAGATTCATGTCCACAATTTCAGGCAAAGTCTTTTTTATCATAGGAAGAAAGAGGCGTTCAGTGGCCTTTGCCATGTAACAGTCTTCCTGTGGAGGTTGTCCGACAATAGTGGCCGGATAGATGGCGTCTTTTCTGAGGGTCATGCAGGTTACATGAAAGACCGGGTATTGGTCAGCTAGGGAGTAATATCCGGTATGGTCACCAAAAGGACCCTCTATTCGCCGTTCTTCGGGTTCGACATATCCTTCAAGAACTATCTGAGATAAGGCCGGGACCTCCAGGTCCACAGTCAGGCATTTTACAAGCTCGACAGGTTCTTCTCTTAAAAATCCTGCAAAAATGCATTCGTCTACGTCGTCAGGAAGCGGGGCGGTTGCCGCATAGGTCATGGCCGGGTCAGGCCCTATGGAGACGGCAACTTCCAGGCGCTGTCTCATGCGCTCGGCAACCCTGTAATGATGGGCTCCGCCCTTGTGGGTGTGCCAGTGCATGCCGGTTGTTTTTTTGTCAAAGACCTGCATGCGGTACATGCCGACGTTTCTGATTCCTGTCTCCGGATGGCGGGTAAAGACCAGGGGTAAGGTTATGAAAGGACCTCCGTCCTCGGGCCAGCAGTGTAACACCGGAAGGCGGGTCAGATCGACGTCCTCACCTTTGTAGACTATTTTTTGACAGGGGGCTTTTGAGACAGTCTTTGGAAAGGCGTTTTTCAAGCGTTTGAGCTTGGGTATTATTTTCAGTTTTTTTAATAGGGTATCAGGGGTCTCTGATTCGATAAAATCCAGGATTTCATCGCCAAGGGAGTCGAGGTTGGGCACTTCCAGGGCCATGGACATTCGCCTGTAGGACCCAAAGGTATTCATAAGCACAGGCATATCGAATCCAGGGACGTTTTCAAAGAGGATGGCCGGTCCAAGCAGTTTGCAGACCCTGTCAGTGATCTCTGTTATCTCAAGGACCGGACTCACAGGCTCTTTGATCCTGACAAGTTCTCCATGTTTCTCAAGCTTCTTGATAAAATCCTGAAGATCGCAATACGCCATGGCTTCTACCTGCCTTTCATTATTAACCAAAACAACTTGATACTATAGTACATTAGTAATTATTTTCGCGTTTTTTTTAGCAGAAAATTCTGAAACACAATCACGAAAACACGAAAGATTGAAATCACGAAATAAAAAACATTCAGACTTTCGTGTCTTCGTATTTTAGTATTTTCGTGATCAATTTTTTTAGCTTCAAACCTGTTTAGTTCCGGCTATTTATATTGACCGCGCTCAAAGCGCGTACCACAACTTTAGGCACTTTAGCTCACTTTAGGCACTTTAGGCACTATTCCGGTTTATCCGGGTTAGGCATTTATCAAATCCAGTGTTAAGTCAGAGGTGCTTTGGGCTATTTCTTCACAAAAATGGCTGTTTTTGGACTTGTTGGCCTTACTAAGGATTTCAGTACAATCCGTGCTTCCGAATCGAGATATAAATTCCCTGTATAGCCTGCTAACACGAAGGCTGGCCCTAAAAGACGGGTGAAGCTCTTCATGTTGAAAGACCCTGCTTCCCTGTTGCATGGCAACCAATCCTGTCCTGAGGAGCCTGGCAGGCTTTGTGCTTCGCGGTTCTG
>JAUWGF010000094.1:0-6966 GCA_030606515.1 Deltaproteobacteria bacterium
CAGGCCTGAACTAAAGGTCATTATCACATCCGCCACAATGGACACTGCACATTTCTGCCAGGCATTCGGCAAGGTCCGGGTAATAGAAATTGCAGGTCGCGGTTATCCCGTGGAGATACGGTACAAACCTACAGAACAAGATGAAGAAGCTGATATAACTACTGTTGAAAAGGTTATTTTTGCAACAGAGGAGATTAGGAAGAAAGATCCCTTTGGTGACATACTTGTCTTTCTTCCCACGGAAAGGGAGATACTGGAAACCGTCAAGATCTTAAAGGCCGGGTGTAAGGATGAGGCCCTGGTACTTCCCATGTACGGCAGACTGGCCGCTTCGGACCAGAAGCGCATATTCAGGCCGGCCCCTGTTCAGAAAATCGTAGTAGCTACGAACGTAGCCGAGACTTCCATTACAGTCCCGGGAATCATGTATGTCGTGGATTCGGGTCTGGCTCGAATTGCCCGCTATAACGTCAGGTCCCGCACAAAGGCACTTCCAATCGTTCCCATATCAAGGGGCAGCGCGGACCAAAGGGCAGGACGTGCAGGGAGGGTCCATGCCGGGGTCTGTATTCGGCTTTACAGCAAAGAGGACTACGAGGATCGGCCCGAATACACTTTGCCTGAAATCCGCAGATCAAATCTTGCCGAGGTCATACTGCGTCTTTACGCAATGAAACTAGGGCCTGTTGATAAATTTCCTTTTGTGGATGCCCCGTCTTTCCAGGCCATAAAAGAGGGATTTACCAGCCTGAGAGAATTAAGGGCGCTTAATGCAGCAGGCAGACTGACAAGGACGGGGCGAATTATGGCAAGGCTGCCTCTTGATCCACGGATTTCCAGGATGATCATTGAGGCCCGGCATGAGAATGCACTGAAAGAGGTTGTCATAATTGCGTCGGCCATGAGTATCCAGGATCCTAGAGAACGCCCGGCAGATAAAGAAAGCCAGGCAGACCAGGCCCATAATTCGTTTAAGGACCCTTCTTCGGATCTACTAACCTTTATCAAGATGTGGAATGCCTATCACAAAGAGCTGAAAGCCGGGCGCAGCAGGAATCAGATACGAAAATACTGCAGGGCGAACTTCCTCTCCTACAACAGGATGCAGGAATGGAAGGATATCCATGATCAGATAATGGATATCCTCCGAGAATCGGAAGAATTCCCCCAAATCACCAAATTCCCTCTCAATCACCAAATCACCAAATCACCAAATCACCAAATCAACAGGTCCATTCATTGTTCTGTTCTTTCAGGTTTTTTGGGGCAGATTGCCCTTAAGCAGGATGGAACCCGTTACCTCGCAGCCCGGGGCAGAGAGGTCTTCCTTTTTCCAGGTTCCTCACTTTACAAAAAAGGCCCTAAGTGGATAGTGGCGACAGAGCTCATACGGACATCCAGGCTTTTTGCCAGGACAGTGGCTGCCATTGAGCCCGAATGGATAGAAAAACTGGCCGGCGATCTTTGCATACACTGCTATTCGGATCCACATTGGGAAAAACGCCGTGGAGAGGTAATGGCATGGGAGAGGGTCACGCTCTTTGGTCTCCCGATAGTGGAAAGACGAAAGGTCAGATACGGGAAAATTGATCCGACCGAATCCAGGGAGATCTTTATACGGCAGGCATTGATTCCAGGTGAGCTTAAAAACAAATACCCCTTTCTTGTCCATAATATGGAGCTGATCTCAGAGGTTCAGGACCTGGAAGACAGGACCAGGCGGCGAGACATCATGGTGGACGAGGAAATCCTCTATTCCTTTTATGACCAAGGGTTGAGTGAAATAGAAAAAATACTGTTCAAAGACAAATCCTACAAGGGGAAGAAAAGCCCGGGGTCTGAAGTGATATGTAATGAGCGTTCTCTTGCCAGGGCATTGCGTATTGCCAACAATGACGTTCCTGCTCTATGCCTTACAAAAGAAGATCTGCTCAGATCAATCCCGGATACCGACGTGGTCGCCCAGTTTCCAGGACACATAAAGGTCTCAGAACACAGACTCTCTCTAAATTACCGCTTTTGTCCAGGCGATGAAGCGGATGGAGTTACTGTAAAGATCCCCCAGGGCATACTTGCCTCTTTATCACCTGAGTCCTTTGAGTGGTTGGTTCCAGGCCTACTTCAGGAAAAAATCACCTATCTCCTGAAATCGTTACCCAAGCAGATTCGCAAACACCTGGTACCAATACCCAGGGTCGCTGAAAATATAGGCAAAAAACTCAAAAAAACAGAGAAGGGTCTGATTCGCTTATTACAGGAAGAACTTTTCAAGCAATATGGCATACATATAGAAAGGAAAATGTGGCCGGGACCTGAGGACATCCCCCCTCACCTCTTGATGAGATTCGAGGTAATAGACCGGAATGGAAAAGTCCTTGATTCAGGGCATGACCTCAATCGCATACAGGAGAGCTGGAAAAAGTCCCCTTCTACTTTTGATCAAAATGATCCCGAATGGTTAAAGACCAAGGCCAGGTGGGAAGTATCCGGGCTCAACCTGGGGAATCTTCCGGATCTCCCGAGTTCGGTCATGAGTTCTTCAGGAGACCGGGAGAATCCCATAAAGGCCTTTCCAGGACTTGTTTTAGAAGATGACCGCGTATGTATAAGGCTTTTTCTCAATCAGGATGAAGCCCTTTCAAAAACCCAACAGGGGGCAAGGCGACTCCTCGCTGATTACCTGGGCAAAGAGCTTGGATATCTCAAGCGAAACTGTGTCCCCGGTGACTTACCACCAGAGGCCTGCATTGCCTTTGGAGGCACACAGAAACTGCGTCAATCCGTATATGCCTTTCTCTACAAAGAGCTGTTAGGAACCTGGAAACAAATCCCGAACAGATCCGATCTTCTTAATAACGCCAGGGAATTGGAGGGAAAAGTTTTTCAGCAAGCCGGCCCGATCATACAGTTACTGAAAGAAGTATTTGAGGCCCACATCACAGCGAAGCAAGAAATTGGGCGTCTTCAAAATACTATTACAAACACTAAAAGCCGCTGCCGGGTCATCAAAGACCTTGAAGCAGAGCTAATAAGACTCACTCCGCCGCACTTTCCTGAAAATGCAAGGCTGGACCAGCTTCCTGACCTGCCACGATACCTGAATGCCTTGGCTGTCAGGGCACAGAGAGCATACGTTGATCACCTAAAAGATATGGCAAAGGCATCCGGATTAGAGCCATTTTTGCTGTACCTCAACGAGGCCAAGACCCATCTTGAGGCGAAGAGAGAAACAGAGCTTGAAGAAGAGATCAGGCACTTTGAAACGCTCATTGATGAATACAGGGTATCTCTGTTTGCCCCTGAACTTGGCACAGCTATACCTGTCTCTCCAAAGCGTCTCTCTGAGGCAAGGGAGAGACTGAGGGCCCTTGGGTGAAAAATTCAGGCGGCTACAACGCTGATTATTGCACGATGCCGAGAACGTGGCTTTGGCTTTACAACGATCTCCACATCTCGACCAAGGTCATTCAAAAATTTGAACAGACGTTCCGTTGAAAAACCTGATAAGCGTCCTCGCATAAGGGCCGAAACTTTTGGTTGGTCTATACCAAGGAGAGCCGCCGCTTCCTTTTGGCTCATGTGACGCTTTGATATAATTTGGTTTATACGGCGAGCAAGCTCTGCTTTCGCCAACGCCTCTTCTGGATTGGCAACTCCAAGATCAGCGAAGACATTTCCACTGCTTTTTTCCACCTTAATATCATCATTCATGCTTTTTCTCCTTTCTTGTAGAGTTCTTTTGCTCTTCTTAGCCTCGCCCTAATTAAGTCAATATCCGCTTTAGGCACGGCGATGCCCTTTTTCGATTTCTCTTGAAAAGCGTGAAGCGCACATACCACTCCGGCCAACTTCACAGTATAAACTGCCCGGTAGGTGTCACCGTCATAATCGTCAACGACTTCCAGGACTCCTGCTCCCTTGAACCCTTTTAACGGCTTGGCGTCTGGATGCTTGCTTCCAGACTGAGCAACATGCAAGGCATAACCCATTACACTGCGTACTTCCGCAGGAAATTTTCTCAAATCTTCTTTCGTGCTTCCTATCCAAACGAGCGGTCTGTACTTTGGATTATCCATAATTAAAATATGCCAGATCTAGTATATTAATTCAACCTCTTTTTTGGATTTTGGAAGCGCCTGAGGAAATTTCTTGTGCAAACGGTTATTATCAAGAGTAGCGGCACAGCAGGTTCAGTGTATATGCTGGAAGCCGCATAGCCAGAGTCACGCATTTCCCTGAAAAGGGCTTTCAGATGGTGCGTTACTATGGCTTATGCAAAGCTTTGCATAACGCGAATTATGCCGAGTTCAAAATTATGCTGAGTTATATTTTCCGGTGATCAATAACCACCCTCGTTGCAAGCCTGTCTACCGTTTTTCTTCATTTATTAGTCCGCATAATCCACGTACACTTTTCCTTATTAACTAGTTTGGCAGAAACACTGAGGCCGATCATCAAGTCCCGCTGTCAGCGGGATCACCGGAAGTCTTCTTGAGTCCATACTCAAAGGCTCCACAGGTAAAGTTTTTGCTGGAAAACTAATAACGTAAAGGAGGACTTGTTATGCGCAAGGATCAAGCGAATGTTCACTGCAAAGTGCTCGAAGAATTCGAGGATCACCTGACAAACACCGTGGGTGCGGCACAGAAAACCCGGAAGATGTACCTTCGTTACTGCCAGGAATTTTTGCGAGAGTGTATCGGAGAAGAAATACTGTTGGGATCGGTTAAATGGAATTTCTTAAATGTGGCTTCATTTATTGCAGGCCGTGGTCAGAGTTGCGGTGTTCAAACCATGAAATGCATGACCACAGCGCTACGCAGTTTCTTTCGGTTTCTGGAAATGAAGGGATGGGGAGAGAAACGTCTGGTGTTGGCTGTTCCGATGATTCCACATCGCCGACTTTCAGGGGTACCGGAGTTTATAAGCCGCGAGCAGTTGGATCAATTTCTTGGCAGTCTACCGCATCAAAGCCCGCATGAATTAAGGGATTACGCAGTGATCCTTTGCCTTGCCCGGTTGGGATTGCGTGCTCACGAGATCGCCTTGATGTCGATTGATGCCTTTAAGTGGCGCGATGGTGTCGTCGAAATCCGCAGTGACAAGACCACTCGAACCGATCTCCTCCCTATACCGGAAGATGTTGGGAGGGCCATTGTCGCGTACCTGAAAAAAGGGCGTCCGACAACGGACATAAGAAGACTTTTTGTCCGCCATAAGCAACCGATTGGAACACCGATTTCTGGTGATGCCATCCGCGCAATATTTCGTCGCCGACTCCGAAAATCTGGTATTGATCTGCCGGGACGCGGTACTCATCGTTTTCGACACACGCTGGCGACGCATTTGGTCCAACAAGGAACACCGCTGAAACAGATTGCTGATATTTTACGGCATCGGCACCTGGATACCACTGTGCTGTACACCAAGGTCAATATTCCGATGTTGCGCAAGGTTGCCCTTCCTTGGCCTTGTGATGAGGAGGTGGGGCGATGAGAGATTCAAGAAACATGGTGGACCAGGTTGAGGAGTACCTGGTATTTCGCCGCAGTCTCGGTTATGCGCTGGGGACGGACGGAAAAGAACTGATGTTGTTCGCCCGCTACGCGGACAAGATCGGGCATCACGGATCTGTAACAAAGACGCTGGCAACACAATGGGCGAAACTACCTGAAGGCGCGCATCCGAGCTATTGGGCTCGACGTCTTCATGCCGTACGACAATTTGCCAAGTATGCGGCACTCTACGACGAAACAACAGAGATTCCTTCTGCGGATACTTTCGGTCCAATGAAACGGCGTCGTGTGCCGCATATTTATTCTCAAGAGCAAATCATCGATCTTTTGCAGGCGGCATCAAGATTGGAACCCCAAGATAGTCTGCGGCCTCGTACCTACGTTACTCTCTTTGGCCTCTTGGCGTCTACCGGCTTGAGAATCTCCGAGGCTCTCGCACTGACGTCCGAAACCGTTGATCAGGAAAACGGCGTCTTGTGTATTCAACAGACCAAATTCCGTAAGGACAGACTGGTGCCGGTTCATCCGTCCACGTTACAGAAGCTCCGGCGCTACCACTGTGCTACCGATGCTTATCGTGCCAAGACATATATCAGAACCTTCTTCCTCGACGAAAATGCCAGGCCACTGAACTATCGTGGGGTACTTTACAGATTCATCCAATTACGAAAAGAGCTCGGTTGGGGCACGTCACCGACCGGTCGACCACCCAGGCTCCATGACATCAGGCATACCTTTGCGGTTCGCCGTTTATTGCAATGGTACAGGGACGGTCATTCCATTGATGAACATATTCTCTATCTGAGTGTTTACCTGGGACACGCCTGTGTTTCTGACACGTATTGGTACCTGACAGCCGTGCCTGAACTGATGAAACTGGCCTCGGAACGTTTTCACAATTTCGTTTACGCATAAGGAGATAAATAGTCATGAGTTCATTATCACCGCCAACATTTCCAGTACTAGTACAGAATTTTTTTGCGGACTTTCTCGTGACCCAACGTGAAATCAGTCCGCATACGATTGCGAGCTATCGCGATACGTTTCGTCTGTTGCTGAAATATCTTCACAAAAATACAGGACGATCGCCAGTTACATTCCACCTGGTCGATCTTCAGGTATCTCGATTGTTAGACTTTCTCAATCACTTGGAGGAGAAACGGCACAACACGGCGCGCAGCCGGAATTTGCGTTTTGCGGCCATCAAGGCTTTCTTTCGTTATGCCGCATCCCGGAATCCGGAAGCGCTGGCGATTGCGGAACAAGTTCTGGCGATTCCGGTAAAACGTGTTGAAAAGCCAATGCTCGGCTTCCTTTCGCGTGAAGAGACGGAAGCGATTCTTGCCACGTTTGATCGCACGACGTTCAGCGGTCACCGTGATTTCGTCCTTTTCCTCACGCTTTACAATACTGGTATGCGTGTATCTGAAATCATCACACTATGCAGAAA
>JAUWGF010000114.1:0-6214 GCA_030606515.1 Deltaproteobacteria bacterium
CCAGGTGCTTGACATTATTATGCCGGCAGCCCTCAAGGACATTCATAAAGCCCACCAGGTTTGAATCCACATAGGAATGAGGGTTTATTAGGGAATAGCGCACGCCTGCCTGGGCTGCCAGATTGATTACTCCATCAAACCCCTCTGCCACAAAGAGTTCTTCCATTGCCGCCCTGTCTGACAGGTCCTTCCGCACTGACTTGAAATTAACATGTGGTGTAAGCCGGGAAAGACGTGCCTCCTTGAGAACCGGATCATAGTAGTCGTTCATGTTATCAAGACCCACAACTTCTCTCCCCTCCCCCAGAAGTCGTCCGGAAAGGTGATATCCTATGAATCCGGCGGCACCGGTAACCAGTATCTTTTTCATTGTATGAGATGATTTAGCAATCATTCAATAATCCTCCAGAACGAACCACTACTCAACTGTCACACTCTTTGCCAGGTTGCGTGGCTGATCCACATCACATCCCCGTGCCACAGCTATTTCATAGGCCAATAACTGTAAAGGAATGGTATAAAGGAACGGATTGATATCAGGATCCTCTGGTCTAGGCACTGATACAACATACTGTGCGATCCTGGAAATGCGTTCATCACCCTCTTCTCCAAGGGCGATAATAATACCACGCCTTGACCGCACCTCTTCCACGTTGCTAAGCACCTTCTCATAGACATGATCGCGGGGGGCCAGGGCTACCACCGGCATATTCCTGTCAATCAAGGCAATGGGACCGTGTTTCATTTCCCCTGCTGCATATCCCTCGGCATGGATGTAAGAAATCTCCTTAAGCTTAAGGGCCCCCTCAAGGGCAATAGGAAAATGGATGTCCCTGCCAAGATATAAAAAATCTCTGTAACTGTAAAAGATGTCTGCCAACTCCTTGGTCTGCTGATGCCACGAAACGAGGCCCTCTTCCAGTAACTCGGGAACAGTTATTAGAGCTGAAATTTTGCTGCTGATATCTCCCCTGGCAAGACTACCTCTGACCTGGCTTAGATAAAGCGCAAGGACATAAAGGGCTGAAAGCTGACTGGTAAAGGCCTTGGTTGAGGCAACCCCGATTTCAGGTCCGGCATGGGTGTAAACCGTACCGTCTGACTCTCTGGTTATGGTACTCCCCACCACGTTGCAAATAGCTATTACAGGTGAATCCAACTCCTTGGCCATGCGAAGTCCTGCCAAGGTATCAGCCGTTTCTCCTGACTGGGAAATCGGAATTGTGAGCACTGTCTCATCTAATATAAGGTGCCTGTAGCGAAATTCAGAAGCAAGGTCCACTTCTACCGGCAGACCTGCCCATTTTTCTATCCAGTATTTTGCTACAAGTCCTGCATGCCAGGATGTACCACAGGCAAGAAGCACTACCCTCCTGAGGCCCTTTATCAAATCAGGAGAGAGTTCTATTTCGGGCAGGCTCACCTCTCCGAACTCCGGCATCACGCGACCGCGGTAAGTATTCAGCACAGCCTGGGGCTGCTCGTAAATCTCCTTTAACATAAAGTGTTTATATCCGGCCTTTTCTGCCATGGTCGCATCCCAGGAAATGGTCTGAGGGACCTTCACTACTGGCTTGCCGTTATCTATACGCCTCACCTCGGCACCTTTTCTGGACAGAGTGGCCATCTCCCCGTCATCCAGAAAGATTACATCGCGCGTATAGGGCAAGAGGGCGGGTACGTCCGAGGCCAAAAAACACTCATTGTCTGCAAGCCCCAAGACCATGGGACTCTGCTTTCGCGCGGCAACCAACATGTCAGGATTGCCCTGCCACAGCACGCCTATAGCATAGGCGCCTTCAACCTCCATCAGGGCATCCCTGACAGCCTGGACCAGATCTCCATTCAAATGCTTTTCAATAAGGTGTGCCAGGACCTCGGTATCTGTCTCTGACTTGAAGATATGGCCCTCATCCTGGAGCTGTTGGCGAAGGGTGTAGTAGTTTTCAATAATTCCGTTGTGAACCACTACCAGGTTCCCGGTACAGTCTGTGTGAGGATGGGCATTGGCCTCGGTGGGTTCTCCATGAGTGGCCCAACGGGTATGGCCTACCCCGATGGAGCTTGGTACATCCCGGATACCATCCAATAACAGGTCCAGCCTGTCAAGCTTACCTTCGCTCCTGATGCGGAGGACAGACCCCTCGTAGATATACGCCACCCCGGCTGAATCATAGCCCCTGTACTCCAGCCTTCGGAGGCCATCCAGGAGTATCGGCAATACGCACCTGTGACCAATATACCCTACTATGCCGCACATATGTCCTCCCTATCTTCCGTTCAGAAACCAGAACTAGCAGGCCCCCTTCCTTACTGCAATCACCCAAAACGTGCGCCACAGAATTTTAAGATCGTCTTGAAGACGCCACTCATCAATGTATTGAAGGTCAAGCTTGACCACTTCACTGAAGTTATCAATCCTGCTGCGGCCTGAGATTTGCCACAACCCGGTTATTCCGGGTTTAATGGAAATTCGTCTACGGTGCCAGTCATCATACTGCGCTACCTCTTCGGGTGTCGGCGGCCTGGTGCCTACCAAGCTCATCTCTCCTTTGAACACGTTCCAAAACTGAGGAAATTCATCCAAAGACGTCTTTCGCAAAAATCGACCTACTTTAGTAACCCGAGGATCATCAGTCATTTTGAACATAGGACCCCGCATCTCGTTATTTTCCGCTAGTTCGGCTTTGCGGACTTCTGCATCTACATACATCGAACGAAACTTATAAAGAAAAAAAATTCTTCCGTGCATGCCCACCCGCTTTTGCCTAAAAAGGATGGGTCCTGGAGAATTTGACTTTATGGCCAGGCCCAGAATGGGATACAAGACGGCAAAACAAAACAAAGTGCCTAGTCCTCCAACAAAGATGTCAATAAGGCGCTTGTAAAAAAGCCCCGACACATCCAGTTTCAGGGAATAACGACACAACAAGGGAACCCCTTGCAACACTTCCACTTTTAAAGACGTGCCTTCAGAATCGAACATAGCCGGGACGATGCGCACGCTCACACCAATGCGCTCGCATATTTCAATGTAAGGTTGTAAAGAACGAGGGCGATCAGGCGGAACAGCAAAAATGACGTCATCCACCCGTTTATCCAAAATCACATCTCTAAGATCCTCTATTGCCCCCAGGATGGGAACAGAAGAAGAACCCTGAGAATCGGAATTCGTCTGATCCGCATCCCTTAACAAGCCGACAATTCGATGGCCCCAGCTCTGCTGTTTCTGTAGAGCGTCGACGACCCGTAAAGAACGCACTCCATTACCTACAAGCAAAATTCGGCGCTGATGAAAACCCCGACTGGCAAGCATCCCTGTGACACCAAGCATTAAGCTTTTGTCAATAATGGCAAAAACCAGGAGCACAATGGCAAAAATAAAAATATACTGCCTGGAAACACCAACACCATGAAAGAAAAACAGGACGGTGCTGATAACGACAAATAGAATAACCAAGGCTTTTGTGAGACGGACCAAGATAGGCCAAAATAAATCCTCGCGCCGGTCAGAATAAAAACCAAGGTGAGCAAGAATAGCATTATTGAGGAAAAAAGTGAGAATGATAAAACCAGCGAATTCATACTCGCGTAGTAACCAAGTTCCGTTAAAATAATTCAGATAAATCCAACGCGAGAAATAGGCTGCAAATATTACCACCAGTGCATCCAACATCATAATGATGTTTATCAAAATATAGGCCTGGTCACGATACATAGTTCAGCTCATTATGAATAATTGAATTGGCCGCCTTTGGCGGGACTTCTCTGACAGGATGAACAAGATTTACATGATTTTCATTTATCCTGTTGATCCTGTCAAAAAAATGGAAATTCCTATACTATTAAATTAATACATCATTTCAGCTTGGAACGTACTTAGGCAAAATAGTCTTAAGATTCTGAACATAGTCATCCGCCCAAAGAGACTCGATCACTTTGCTATCTATAAACGATCGTTCGCCCTTCTCCCATTCTCCCATTTTGCCAGAAAATTCCGCAAAAGACAAACGCGACGGTGAAATGAGTGTCATGTTCAAATTAATTGAAACACTCCAAATCAAGATCATAAGTAAAACGGCTACGCCAACGTGGATAGGATTCACAAGCAGGGAGCCCACCCCACCATCTTTTTCGATCTTCTTCCCATCTATTAACTTTTTCGTCAAGCCTTTTCCCCTTACTAAATGGATCAGGGACGAAAACAGAAGGAGCGTCACTATGGTAAAAACGAAAATGAATATCCCAAAAAAATCATGGAATAAACCCTTAAAAGCTTTCGGTGATAACCACTGGCAGAGCCATCCCATCCACACAATGCGCATGGCGTTGGCAATAACTGCCAATGGGATCGTAGCAGCCGCTACCACCAGCCGTTCACTCCAGCGTGTGTGGCGTAAGTAGCCGACAATAAACCCAAGCAAAAAAAGGACGTAGATGTAATGCAGTCCACTACACGCATCAATAACTTGTAGTTTTATATTTGGCAAATCAATAATGTTGTCGGCGCGATGGACACTCTTTCCTGTGAACTGCAAAATACTTGCCGCCAGGTCACTTGCTAGCAACTTGAGTTTGCAAGTAAAAAGGGAATTAAGGAAAGAGGGAAGGGGAACCATGAAACCCAGGAGAAGCAAAGGAAAGGCTAGCACCCGAGCTCCATGCCGACCCAACACAGTGACGACCATACCCACTATGCTCAGCCAGAGAGAAATATAGACCAAGGTTTCAACAAAACCCAGCTTCCCTGCCAAGAAAAGCATGCCGGAGCATAAGAGGACAAGCCAACCCCAAGCGCTTGATCTCAACTTGAGACTACGAAGCTTATATCGTAAGGCATAAGCAAAATACGCGGCAATCCAGGGAACTAGAAAGCAGTGAGAAAAGCCCGGGTCACTCCATCTGCCAATCATGTCTGGCAGTGTAGTCGCGTACACAAGCAAGAATGAGGCAAACAGAGCTATGACTGCCAGCCACTGAACGGCATTTATGGTCCGAAATCGATCTGTCATATCTGATTACGCTGAAAAAAGTCCTTTACATATCTATCGGTATCCATGCCGGACTGCAAGAACAAATTCCACGCATGATAAATCCCGTGTTAGTAACCGTTCAGGGTTCAAAGGTTCAAGGGTTCAAAGGTTCAAGGTGCGGGGTGCGGGGTGCGGGGTTAGTGAAGGTGTAACCGTTCACGGAACGGTGAAATTAGAAAATAGAAATTGGAAATTTGGCCTTCATGCTTTTGTACTGTTGATGAACGCATTCAATTTTGGGCCGAGTTTTTCAACTATTGCTTTGTATTTTGTCGCGTCTGACTCAGATAAAACTTTTCTTCTGATGAGTTTTCGCAACCATAATTTGGTTTCTTCAAGTGAACCTCTTGAATATAGATAGAACTTTTTCCTGTCAGCGGGAGTATACCGACCATACCCTTCCGCTATATTGGCAGCTATGCTGTCGGATGATCGTATTATCTGATAGCCCACGGTGTTCTGAACCTTTTTATTCCACCTATCAAAGTCCTGCCAGACCATATCTGATAACTCTTCTGCCAGTTTGTAGACATCCAGCTCGTAAATTCGTTTCATCTTTTCCTAATTTCCAATTTCAAGCCGTTCATCTCTCCCCAATTTCTACTTTCCAATTTCAAGTTTCAAGCCGTGAACGGCTACATGAAGGTTAACAAAAGAAAAAGGCCGATGGCGGAAACCACCGGCCTTGAATTCAAAGCACGAAATAAAACAACATTCAGGCTTTCGTGTCTTCGTATTTTCGTGCTTTCGTGATCAATTTTTTTATCTTCAAACCTGTTTGGTTCCGGCTTGTCCGGATTAGATCATGGACAATTAACATATTAAGGTTACTTCCTTTTTTAAATTCAAAATTGTGTCTGAACGGCTTTTTCGTTCAGACACTAACTACATACCCCCTTGCCAAAGCTCCACCACCCAAAGGCAGTGAAGTCTTTACTACTGAGGCCGTCGGGATTCAAAACCCAACAAACTTCACCGCATCGGCACAGGTACTGTAGGTGCCTTCAGAGACGACTGTTACCCTGGCATTGTCGTTAAAGAAATATGTGCCAACTACATTCCACTGGCCGCCTTGTGCCTTCTGGTTCACCAACACGGTATCAAGCAACGTATCTCCGTCATATATCTCTACAGGAACACTCGTCGATCTGCTCGGCCGTTCGGTCCACCACAGTGAGACC
>JAUWGF010000115.1:0-6178 GCA_030606515.1 Deltaproteobacteria bacterium
ACTTTACGGCGCAGGCACGTGGACCTCTGGGCAACCAGGTGCGCTATGGACATGAAGTAGGCATCCCAGGACGGCCTCGAATCTATGATATCTTTTTCCATATTTCTTAACTCGGACAAGCCGGAATCAAACAAGTTTGAAGATAAAAAAATTGATCACGAAAGCACGAAAATACAAAGACACGAAAGCCTGAATGTTGTTTTATTTCGTGTTTTCAATCTTTCGTGTTTTCGTGATTATGTTTCACAATTTTCTGCCAGAAAAAACACGAAAATAATTGCTAAGGTACTAATTCATCAATCAGACAAGGAGTAAATCAGCCAATATCATATCGTGTCAAACGTTCAGAATATAGCGGAAACCTCTCGCACAGGGACCGGATCTTCATTTTAATATCTCCGATCAACTTATCGTCTTCAGGGTGGTTCAAGAGTTCTGAGATGTAGTCACCCACTTCTTCCATCTCTTTTTCTTTGAGCCCTCTCGTAGTCACTCCAGGGGTCCCGATCCGAATACCACTTGTAACACCCGTTGAACGGGTATCAAAAGGAATGGTGTTTTTGTTTACTGTGATACCTGACCGCTCCAGCACCTCCTCTGCCTCCGCTCCAGTGAGGCCCTTGTCTGAAAGATCCACAAGTAATAAGTGATTATCCGTGCCACCTGAGACCAGACGAAATCCTCGGTCTTGCAAGGTCTTTGCGAGGGCCTTTGCGTTTGAAACAATCTGCTGCTGGTATATTTTAAACTCGTCTCTCAGGGCCTCTTTAAAGGCTACGGCCTTTGCAGCGATTACGTGCATCAGAGGACCTCCCTGAATGCCCGGGAAGACCTGACTGTTCAAGGATCGGGAATATTTTTCCCTAGCTAATATGATTCCGCCCCTGGGACCTCTCAAGGTCTTATGGGTTGTGGAGGTAATAAAATCTGCAAAGGGGACCGGGGACGGATGAACACCTGATGCCACGAGTCCGGCTATATGGGCCATGTCCACCATGAGATAGGCCCCAACTTCATCAGCTATCCTTCTGAAGGACGCAAAATCCAGAATGCGGGTATAGGCGCTTGCTCCTGCAATAATGAGCTTAGGCTGGTGTTTTCCGGCAATTTCTGCAACCTGGTCGTAATCTATGATTTCGGTCTCCCGGCTTACGCCGTAGTGAGCTATCTTGAAAAACCGTCCTGAAAAGCTCGCTGGCAAACCATGGGAGAGATGTCCTCCGTGTGCCAAATCCATTGACAGGATGGAGTCACCCGGGTTGAGAACGGCAAAATACACTGCCATGTTTGCCTGAGTACCTGAGTGGGGCTGTACGTTGGCATACTCTGATCCGAAGAGCTGGTTCAGGCGGTCAATGGCGAGCTTCTCCACCACGTCCATGTTCTCGCATCCGCCATAGTATCTTCTCCCAGGGTAGCCTTCGGCGTACTTGTTCATGAATACACTGCCTTCTGCCTGCATGACCGCCTCGCTCACGAAGTTTTCCGAGGCTATCATCTCAAGCTGCTCTGTCTGCCGTTTTATTTCGGCCCTGAAGGCCTGAAAGACCTCAGGGTCAGTGCGCTTCAAATGAATCATTTTCTTACTCCAATGAGTCAATCATATTGATCCTGCGACTGTGACGTCCGCCTTTGAAAGGAGTCATAAGCCACACCTTGACCATCTCTTCAGCAAGCCCGGGATCTATTACCCTTCCACCCATGCAGAGTATGTTTGAATCGTTGTGTTCCCGGCTCATCTCGGCAGTGAAAAGATCATGGCATAGGGTAGCCCTGACACCTGGTATGCGATTGGCTACTATGGACATGCCTATGCCTGTTCCACAGACCAGGATGCCCCTTTCACACTGACCGGATGCTACGGACTTTGCAACCTCACGGCCCTGTATCGGATAGTCAACAGAATCAGGAGAGTAGCAGCCCAGATCCCGGACCTCATGTCCAAGTTCTATAAGTAAACTGCGTATTTTTTCTTTTAGTTCAAATCCACCGTGATCCGAACCGATAGCTATCTTCATGTAATTATTTACTCCCTGCCAAGGAGTGTGAACGGTTAAATCTTTACGGATCTGTGTCTTACTGATACTTACGAAAAATCAGTACGGCATTGGTGCCGCCGAAGCCAAAGGAATTGGACATAACCACATCAACAGACCGGTTCCTTGCCTTATTTGGCACATAGTCAAGGTCGCATTCCGGGTCCGTGGTCTCATAGTTGATGGTTGGGGGGATAATCCCGTCTTCAATGGTCTTTACGCAAAAGATCGCCTCAACTCCCCCGGCACCTCCCAACAGGTGCCCTGTCATGGATTTGGTGGAGCTCACAGGCATCTCCTTTGCCCTGTCCTTGAAAACCGTCTTTATAGCCCTTGTTTCACACAGATCATTGAGGGGAGTACTGGTACCATGGGCATTTATGTAGTCTATATCCTGATAGTTGAGCCCGGCGTCCTCAAGGGCCATGGACATGCACCTTGCACCACCGTCTCCATCCTCAGGCGGGGCTGTGATATGATAGGCATCTCCGGTAAGCCCGTATCCAATTATCTCTGCCCGGATATTGGCGCCCCTTTCCAGGGCATGATTCAGCTCCTCGATGATCAGGATACCTGCACCCTCGCCGATTATAAATCCGTCGCGGTCTTTATCAAAGGGCCTTGATGCCTGTTCAGGCCTTTCATTCCTTGTGGAGAGGGCCTTCATATTGGCAAAACCCGCAAATGCCAGTTGCGTGATCACTGATTCAGTGCCACCGCATATCATCACATCGGCCGCCCCTCTCTGAATTGTCTTAAAAGCGTCTCCTATGGCGTGGCTACCTGCCGCGCAGGCAGTGCATACTACAGTATTGGGACCTTTTGCTCCGCACATTATTGAGATTTGGCCGGAGGCCATGTTAGGTATGGCCATGGGAATAAAGAACGGACTCACGCGTTTGGGGCCCTTATTCACAAGGACATCCCTGAAGTATTCAATTGATCCCAGCCCGCCAAGGCCACATCCGGTAATAACACCCGCTCTTGAGGCTTTGTCCTCCGGGATCTTGAGGTCCGCGTCTTCAACGGCCATTCGGGCCGCCGCCACACCCAGTCTTACAAAAGGATCTACCCGTTTAACCAGCTTCTCCGGCATAAAATCAACCGGTTCAAAGCCATTCACCTCTCCGGCAATCTGGGAAGGATAGCCTTTTATATCAAAACGGGTAACAGGACCTATGCCGGACTTTCCAGCTATCAGATTTGCCCAGCCGGCCTCAACCCCAATACCCACGGGGCAAAGAAGACCGAGACCTGTTACTGCTACCCTCCGGTTCTGATTTTGGTTTGTCATGACAATATATGATATCGGCTTTTAATTACCAGTGCCTTTTGTGGTTCACTTTTCTCCATGTTTTTTGATAAAGTCAATGGCATCCTGGACTGTTTGCATCTTTTCCGCGTCTTCGTCCGCTATTTCCATATCAAATTCCTCTTCCATGGCCATGACCAGCTCCACAAGGTCCAGAGAATCCGCTCCAAGGTCATCCACAAAGGATGCCTTCGGCACCACCTTTTCCTTGGCAACGCTGAGCTGGCTTGCAATGATATCAAACATCTTGGTATCTATACTCATTTTTATCCTCCCTATATCCTGTTGGTCCAAAAGGATTGGACCTGTACGGTTAGCTTTTAGCCATTAGCGGTTAGACGCACAGATCCAAAGGATCGGACCTAACCAACAGTGAAATTTTAATCGCAGATCAATCCCCCATTTACATGGAGCACTTGTCCGGTGATATATGATGCCTCCTCCGAGGCTAAAAAACCCACTGCCTCAGCCACATCCTCAGGGCTTCCCATTCGGCCCGCAGGAATCTGGCTCAATAGCTGTTCCTTTACTTTTTCAGGCAATCCGGCAGTCATACCTGTTTCAATGAAGCCAGGGGCCACAACATTTGCAGTAATCCCCCTTGATGCTACTTCCCTGGCCACAGACTTGGTAAATCCCTCTAAACCGGCCTTGGATGCAGCATAGTTGGCCTGGCCCGGATTCCCCATAGAGCCGACTACCGAGCCTATACTGATAATTCGGCCCCATCTCTGCTTGATCATAGCCATAATGACTGCCTGGGTGCAATTAAATGCCCCCTTCAGGTTCACCGACATCACCAGGTCCCAGTCCTTTGCCTTCATTCGGGCAAGTAAGCTGTCCCGGGTAATGCCTGCATTATTAACCAGTATGTGGGGCCCGCCATGGTCTTTGATGACCGATTTAAGGGCCTTGGAACTTGCTTCAGTATCCGCGACATCAAAGGGCAGGAAGCTGCTGGCCCCTCCGGCCCCTGCAATCTCATCTAAGATTCCTTGGGCAATTGCCTGATCGCAGACATCGTTTACAAAGATATAGGCCCCGAGGCGGGCAAGTTTGAGGCATATGACCCGGCCTATTCCCCTGGACCCCCCGGTCACTACTGCTATTTTCCCTTTAAGTTTTTGCTCACACGACATATTATGGTCCCCGTTCTTTTTGAATTCTCTGGATAAGAAGGGGTAATATTTCCTTGACGTCCCCAACCAGGCCGTAAGTAGTCACGTCAAAAATGGGGGCCTCAGCGTCTTTATTTATTGCAACTATGATCTTTGACCCTTGCATTCCAACTAAATGCTGTATGGCCCCTGATACCCCGCAAGCCATATAGAGCTTGGGAGACACAGTAACACCTGTTTGACCAATTTGGGTGCGGCCGGATAGCCACCCCGCATCTACGGCTGCCCTTGTAGCTCCAACCGTACCTCCGAGCAAATCGGCCAACTCCCTGGCCAGCTCCACGTTCTTCTCCTGCTCAAATCCCCTGCCTGCAGTCACGATTACATCAGCTTCACTGAGATTAGGACCTTCTGCCTGCTCCTTCACAGACTCAAGGACTTGGACCCGATGACTCAGCAGATCTTCCCCGGGACGGATGCGGATCACCTCGCCCTTCCGTCCGGGATCAGGGGCATTGGCTTTCATGACATGGGGCCTGACTGTAGCCATTTGTGGCCGGTGCCCGGGGCATACAATAGTTGCAAGGAGATTTCCTCCAAAGGCAGGCCTGGTCTGGAGCAACGCCCTGTCCTCTGCCCGGATATCAAGTCCTGTACAGTCAGCAGTAAGTCCTGTCTTGAGAATCGTGGCGACCCTGGGTATATAGGAACGCCCCGTGGCCGTTGCACCGGCCAAAATAATTTCGGGCCTTTCTCTCCCGGCAAGATCTGCAAGTATGTTCCCATAAACCTCGTCGGTGAATGTTGCAAGCTCAGGGTGGTCAACAACCAGCACCCTATCCGCCCCATGGAATATCAATTCCTGTGCTCTGGATTCAATTTCGTAACCCATGAGCACTGAGGTAACTTCTGTGCCAAGCTCGCCTGCAAGCTCCCTGGACTTAGCCAGGAGCTCAAGTGTCACAGGGGCAAGGACCCCGCTTCTGCACTCTGCGACCACCCATATCCCTTTCCAAGAGCTTAAATCCGTCGCAAGCAGACCTTCCTCCACGTGGAGCTCTAATGCCCCTTCAGGGCAGCCATCCACGCAGATCCCACATAGGGTGCAGGCGTCCTGATCAACAACGGCCACCTCGTCTTCTACAAAAATAGCCTCAAAAGTGCATGACTCTTCACATTCACCACATCCGGTGCACTTTTCTATATCAACCTTAAGCATTACAGAAATCCCGCTTCTTTGAATCTGGAAATCAGGGCTTCCACCTGTTCCTCTGCTGAGCCCTCAAGCATCTCTCGCCGGGCTTCAAAAGTGGGAACCGACGTAGATACCACCTGAGTCGCTGAGCCTGCCAGCCCGATCCTGTCAGGCTCTGCTCCGAGCTCCCGGGCATCCCATACAGGTATTTCGGCCTTCCTGGCCCGTATCTTCCCTTTGAGGGAAGGAAGCCTGGGAGTGTTGAGTGAAGCAAGTACTGTCAGGAGGGCAGGCATCTCAAGTTCAAGCATATCATAGCCATCTTCATTGACCCGCCTGAGATGCAGTGTCTTTCCATCATCCAGGACACTAAGCGCGTTTACGCATGTCACATAAGGAAGGCCAAGCCGGACAGCCAGCCCTGGGCCTACCTGGGCCGTGTCACCGTCTATGGCCTGTTTGCCGCAAAGCACAAGGTCAACAGGCCCCAGCTTCTCGATTGCCTTTGCCAGTGTAT
>JAUWGF010000018.1:0-16551 GCA_030606515.1 Deltaproteobacteria bacterium
GTTGTCAGGGATCTGATGACGGAGGTCCTTTCCGTTCATGGTTACAATGTGTTGCCGGCACAAGACGGTCTCGAGGCCATACATGTCTACAAGGCCTTTGAACACGATATTGACCTTGTGCTCTTGGACATATTTATGCCCCGGATGGGCGGCAAAGAGGCCTATGAGAAGCTCAAAGAAATCAATCCTGATATCAAGGTGTTATTCTGTAGCGGCTATGGCCGAAATCATAAAATATATGAAGAACTGAGAAATGGCGACCTGCACTGTATCAGCAAACCTTTTAAAGTAGACGAGTTAGTCAGGAAAGTGCAGCAGGTCCTGAACCACGAAGTTGCCGGTCAGGAAATAGCACAGTGAAAAAAATTAGAGGAATTTGTCAAAAATTTGTTTTGTTACCTGTACTACGGCTGTATTAGCTGGAAGCTTCAGCAGAGATTCCTGCTGGAGCTCACTTTGGAAAATATCGTCGCTTGCCGGGACACAGCCTCCAAACAGGAGATCGGTTTTTTGTACAACCTCCTGTATCTGGTCCTCCAGTGCTGCCGGCAGGTCCTTTGACACCCTGTTTACTATGAGCACTTTATTTCTTACTTCTACTTTTAATGCCTTTGTAAGATCGGCTATGCGTGCCGCTGTGACTATTCCCCGGATTGAAGGGTCAGACACAACAAATAAAGTGTGTATTTTCCGGAGGTTTAAGCGGCTCAAGTGTTCCATTCCCGCCTCATTGTCGACTATGAGGTAACGGTAACTCCTGGCCAGCCCCTCCATTACCTGTGCCAAGATCGTGTTGGCCATGCAGTAGCATCCTGGGCCTTCGGGCTGACCCATGACCAGCAAATCGAAACCTTTGGCCTCTATAATGGCACGGTTTATGTACATCTCCATATAGTCTTTTTTGGTCATGCCGGGAGGCGTCTCTGTCTTCATCCTTTCCCTAAGATCTCCCAGGCTGGTCTCCACTGAAAGGCCAAGGAGCTCATTAAGATTTGCATTGGCATCTGCGTCCACGGCCAATACCGGAGTCAGTCCTTTCTCCACAAGGTATCTGATCAGGAGAGCACTGAGGGTAGTCTTGCCGGTACCACCTTTACCGGCCATGGCAAGGATCCGGGCTGTTCCAGGACTATGGGTGTTAGAAATCAAATTCAACAGCTAAGTAAGGGCCTATCGCCCCTAGTAGTTTTGGATTCAGAGGGCTGTTAATGGTATCAAGTTCCTCGACAGAAAGGAGAAAACCAAGACTCTGGCGGAACTGAATGACTCTGCATGCAGTAACCTCACCAATGCCCGGAAGCAGGGTCAGTTCATCAAAAGACGCGCTGTTTATATCCATAGGACGAAAAAATAGCAACTCCCTTGCGCTACAAGCATCCTGGGAGTTGTTTGCGATAACTCCTCTTTTAAGGGAAACTTGAGCCTGTCCTCTCTTATGTGAGGCCAAGTGATGTTCTGCTAATAAAAAACAGCCAACTATGAGGACCAGGACAAGGATTTGTTCTACATGTATATTATACTCTGAAAGGCTACAATTGCACATTTTTGTAATTCGAGAAAAAAGATGTCTTTCGGCGCTTAAGCAGCAGTTGCGTGTTTTAACCCGTAACTCCACAAACCCAATGGCCTGTTGATAGGATCTTTTTATTACAGTAAGCTATCAATCATTATGAAGCAACCAACAAGGATTGAAAAAGCAGAACTCTACGCATTAAAAATCCCATTTAAGATGGATTTTACGCATGCGATGGCATCCCGATCCTTTTCTGATTCCCTTATTCTCAAAATTGAGGGGCAGGGGAAAAGGGGATTCGGTGAGACTATCGTACGAGACTATGTATCAGGCGAGATAGGAAAAGATACGGATCTACTGGAAAATGCCAAAAAAATCATAGTAAGAATCCTTGAACCCCTTATTGAAAGAAATATATCATGGGAAGAAGGAAAGGAGCATTTGGATTCCCTGGCGCTCGAATCACACGAGCTTCCACTGCTATGTGCAGTGGAAACAGCGCTTCTCGACATGTTTTGTAATAGTTCAGGGGAAGATATCTATGGCCTGTTAAAAAAAGAACCTCTAAAACAATCAATTCAGTATGGTGGAACTCTTCCCATGCTTTCTCTACCAGAAGCAGAATATATTCTGGAGATGTACGAACAAGTGAATATACGTAATATACGGATCAAGCTCGGCACTGATCTCGATTACAATAAAGAAATACTAAAGCTTTCACGAGAAAAACTTGGGCGGAACTTTGATTTAAGAGTCGATGCTAATGCCTCCTGGTCATTAGAAATAGCCCTTGAAAGCCTTAAATTATGCCGGAAGTATGGAATATTTCGGGTTGAAGAGCCTTTTGGCAGACATAGAAAGGAAATACTGTTTCTTCTCAAGGATCCGGAGAGCCGCGATTTTCAATTTGTAGCAGATGAATCAGCCCTTACCGTTAATGATATAGAAGCTATGGCAAAAAACAGAAGTTACCACATGATCAATCTTCGTCTTTCAAAGAATGGAGGACTCCTTAAGGTTCTAAAGATGGCTGAAATCGCTGAAAAAAGGGGGCTTCAGTACCAAATTGGATGTCACGTGGGGGAAACCGGAATCCTCTCTGCACTGGGCCGGGTAGCGGCATCCATTCTACCAAAGGCAGTGTATGTTGATGGCTCCTATGATAGCTATCTTCTTTCAGAAAACATAACATCGGAGAATTTCTCTTTTGGTTTTGGCGGAGTGGCTGAAATAATAAGGGGACAGGGATTGGGTTTTATAGTAGATGAAACCAGGCTTAGGAGGTTGAGTATTGGAAAAACCAGATGTCTTCCAGAAGTGGGGAACTCATAATAGAGATTATCTTAGTGCCTGCCAAAAAAAGCGTTTGATCGTTATTTTCTCTGGTGGAAAAGATTCTTCTGCTTGTCTTTTTCTTTTAAATAAAGCAAAAGACCAGTATAATTACAACCTTGAGGCTCACCTTTATGCCTATCCCAGACATGTTTATAGAGAGGGTTTCAAAGAAGAGCTACTCTCATTTTGGGGAAAACAGGGAGTTAAGCTCTTATTCCATTCTTCAGAAGAGGATGATTCACTTTTAGAAAATCAAGAGAACCCTTGTATAACCTGTCAAGATATCAGGAAAAAAGCTCTTTTCAGGCTTTGGTCTTCCACAGAAAAATCCATGTCTAATCTGGTGATTATTTCTGGTCACAGTCTATGGGATCTTGCCAGTTATGTCTTGGAGATATTTATTGCCAAGGAACTGGCTGATTATTCACTTCGTGAAGACCCGGTTTCGGCTGAAAGATTCATTGAGATATCCCAGCGCTTTTATCCCTTTATTTTAATGAGAGAAGGATATGCTGTTTTCAGACCAATGCTCTGCTTAAATCAAAAGGAGATAGAACATATTCTGAAAGCAGAAGCCTTACTTACTCTGGACACTTCCTGTCGATATTCCCAGTTCAGACCTAAGAAGGTCTTGGGGAATTACTTTCAGATGTTTGATTACCAATTCTCTTATAAAAAGATAATTGAGTTTGCCAAAAAAATTGGGATTTCAGATATTTCTAAAATCAAATACCTTTCTCAAAAAGAATACCTTTCTCGCCGCTTCTGACATGCATAAGGTTGGATGTGCTAACAATCATTTCAGATAATCTCTAGGGAGTTGATAATATCTTTGCTTTTAGAGATGGTGCTTCAGCCACTGTTCGGTATCGGCAAGCACCTGCTCTTTAATGATGTCGTTGAATAATTCGTGATAGCCTCCTTCATATTCTCGAAGTTCCTTATCGTCGAATGTCACATTTTGGAAATATTCCCGGCTCCCATCTGGGGAAGCTATCTCATCATCTGTGCCATGGACGATAAGAAGAGGCAGTCGTAGATTGCCAGAGTTAGCATGAATCCATTCTACGATATGCCTAATCTCCATACCCAGGCGTGCCGTGCCTCTGGTATGAAACAGAGGATCATTTTTCAATGCCTCCAAGACAGCTGGATCACGTGAGAAATTTGAAGTATCCAGCCGGATATCGAGTGAAAACCGTGGCCAGATTCGGTTGAGGATACGGGCCAATACCCAAAGAATCGCAGGCACGCCCGTCTTGCCTATTGCCGGTAAGGAAGCAATCACACCTTGCAAACCTTCTGGATAACGCGTGCAGTAGTCCAGAGCGACTACGCCGCCCAGACTGTGCCCCAGTATGAATAAAGGCGTATCAGATTGCCGCTTAATCAGGTCTAGAAATGCACTTATATCGTTTCGTATCTCAATCCACGAGTTGATATGACCCCGCTGACCGGGTGAGCGACCATTGCCGCGAAGATCAAAGGCATGGATATCGTAGCCACGTGTAACGAAATGATTCACGATATTAATGTAGCGGTTACTATGTTCTCCCATACCGTGAATGATTGCAATAGTTGCTTTGGCGTTTTCCTGTGTTTGCCAGCTTTGATAAAAAAGCTCTAGCCCATCCGTTCCCTTAAAAGTCCCTTCACAGTGCTTCATTTCTTGTCCAATAACCATAGATAGACACAAATGCCCGGAGAGTATGCGGGTGGTGTGGGAGATTTCCACATACCAAAGAGATACTTCCTGATACTATTTATGAAAGTCGACATCAAGAGATTATTATGGTTGAACAAGTCAAATCTATTGATTTCGTGAGCCGAGAAGCTAAGTATGCTGAGAAAGCAGCTTTAAAAATACTAAATGAGGTTCTCGGTATTTTGGATGCCTGCATACATTAGGGCGTCTATAACAAAAACAGAAGACGGGTTTTCATTGCGTGTTTCTTTTTGCCATCCCCTTTAAACTATGGTAAGCGCAACCCACTTAGTTTGATTTCACATTTTGGAGGTATGTTAATGTTTGAGATCTTGGAACGTCAGGATATGGCCGATGGCACAGTGGTCCTTAATGAAATAAGTGCGCCCCTGATTGCCAAAAAGGCTAAGCCGGGACAGTTTGTCATCTTGAAAGCAAATGAAACCGGGGAGCGCATTCCGCTCACCATGGCTGATACAGACCCGAATAAGGGTACCATCACAATAATATATCAGATTGTTGGGAAGAGCACCGCCCTGTTTAAGTCCCTTCAAGTAGGTGAGCGGTTTCAGGATGTGATTGGTCCCTTGGGTGAGCCTACACATATTGAAAAACTGGGCACTGTTGTGTGTGTTGGAGGGGGAACCGGTGTTGCTGTTTTGTATCCCATTACGCGGGGGATGAAAGAAATCGGTAATCATGTCATTGCCATTATCGGTGCCAGGAACAAAGATCTCCTCATCCTGGAGGACAAAATGAAGACCGCATCTAATGAGTTGCATGTCTGCACAGACGATGGATCATACGGCCATCATGGGTTTGTGACGGATGTACTCAAAGATGTCCTGGAAAAGGAAGCAGTTAAACTCGTTGTGGGAATTGGTCCTGTGCCGATGATGAAATTTGTGTGCAGTGTTACGGAGAAGTACAAGGTCAAAACTCTTGTTAGTCTGAATCCCATCATGGTGGACGGGACAGGCATGTGTGGTTGCTGCCGTGTGAGCGTGGGCGGGAAGACACGGTTTGCCTGCATAGATGGTCCTGAATTTGACGGGCATGAAGTTGATTTTGACGAACTGATGCAGCGCCTCCAGGCCTATAAGGAGCAAGAGTCTGTTGCATATGAGAAATACCTGCATGAATAAAATGTTCATGAATGGCTCGTTTTTATGAACATTCATGCGAACATAAGGTGTTATGGAGAGTAATATGACGGAAAAACCGCCTAAAAAGGAAAAGATACCCAGGCAACCCATGCCTGAACAGGATCCCCAAATCAGAAAGCGGAATTTCGAGGAAGTTCCATTGGGATATACAAAGGAACTTGCTGTAAAAGAGGCAGAAAGATGCCTGCAGTGCAAAAAGCCTTCCTGTATGGAAGGGTGTCCGGTGTCTGTTGACATACCAGGCTTTATCAAGAGCATAAAAGAGGGTGATTTCGCCAAAGCCGTCCGGAAGATATGGGAAAGAAACGCGCTTCCGGCCGTGTGCGGCAGGGTTTGCCCACAAGAGATCCAGTGTGAAGGCAAATGCATCCTTGGCAAAAAGGGAGATCCTGTAGCGATTGGCAATTTGGAGAAGTTTGTTGCGGATATGGAGCGGGAACAAGGCAATGGAGAGCTCCCGCCCAAGAGTGGTCCCACAGGGAAAAGGGTAGCCGTGGTAGGGTCCGGTCCTTCCGGCCTGACTGTTGCCGGAGATCTTATTCTCAAGGGTCATGAAGTGACAATTTTCGAGGCCTTTCACAAACCGGGTGGTGTTCTTGTATACGGTATTCCGGAATTCAGGCTTCCCAAAGAGATCGTTTATTCAGAGGTAAATACTCTTGAGAGATTAGGGGTAAAAGTTGAGTGTAATACAGTGGTGGGAAAGACTGTTTCTCTGGATGAACTCTTTGAACAGGGCTATGATGCCATCTACGTCGGGGTGGGTGCCGGCCTACCCCGGTTTCTGAACATCCCGGGAGAAAACCTGATCGGCATATATTCAGCTAACGAGTATTTGACCCGGGCCAATCTTATGAAGGCGTATCTGTTCCCTGAATACGATACTCCCCTCGTCAGAGGTAAAGATGTCGTTGTGTTTGGAGCCGGAAATGTGGCTATGGATTCCGCACGGACTGCCATGCGTTTGGGTGCCGACAGAGTACGCATCGTTTACCGCAGGTCCCGGGATGAAATGCCTGCTCGATCCGCAGAAATTCATCACGCAGAAGAGGAAGGTATTGAATTCTTTCTGCTCACAGCGCCTACCAGGTTCATGGGTGATGAAAATGCCCGTCTGACAGGTGTGGAGTGTCTCCAAATGAAATTGGGTGAGCCTGACGAATCCGGACGACGGCGTCCCATACCCATAGAAGGCTCCGAGTTCAAGCTGGAGTGCGACCTGGCGGTTATTGCTGTTGGTGCAGGGGCCAATCCCCTTTTGACCAAGTCAACTGATGACCTGAAAATCAACAAGTGGGGTTATATTGTTGCAGATCCTGAGACAGGCAAAACCATGAAAAAGAGGGTATGGGCCGGTGGAGACATAGTCACGGGCCAGGCCACGGTCATTTTGGCCATGGGGGCAGGCAGAAAGGCCTCTGATTCCATACACCAGCACCTTACATGGGGGTGGTAAAAACAGGGAAAGAAATCATGGAGATCCAGGGTTTCTGTCAGAAAAACAATTCCCATGTTGCCGTCTCAAGGGGTTGTCTGCATCCCATGGATTACTGCCCTTACCGGCAGGCATGTTTGATCCACTATATAGAAAGTGAAAGACACACATCATCGAGAAAGGAGTATCTTCAGGAGTATGGGGAAGATGGTTAGTGAGATATGAACATCCTTCTTACAAACGATGACGGAATATACGCCCAGGGATTGTACTCACTTCATGAAGTCCTTAAGGATGACCATGAATTGTTTGTTGTTGCTCCTGATAGCGAACGTAGTGCCGTGGGTCATGCGATTACCCTGGTAGATCCACTCAGAGTCCGCTCTGCAAATCGCAATAGTTCATTTTTTGGATTGGCTCTAAGTGGTACACCGGCAGACTGTGTTAAGCTTGCAGTGCATTACTCCTATCCATTTCGATCTCACATCTTATTCGACCTTAAATTCTCTCTCTACACTACAAATTTAGTATATTTCATTTCTGGATGATCGTTAGAGGAATGGTTCTTGGGTGTTTCTACTGTCCTAGCCCAGATTTATATTTAGTTTTTACACTTTATAGCTATTGACAAGTTATGATTCTTTTTGTACTTGTATTGCCGAGTTTATTAATTGGCTAATCTGCGTCTAAATCAGGAAGAAAAAATGCTGCAATCACTAAATCCACAATTCCCTTTGATGTAATTGGCGGGGAAATGGAAATTACTATACAATTAATATACATTGATATTTCAAAAAATCAGAAAGGAGTTTATTATGACTGGGAGAAAGAGAAGCAGGCCCTATAATGTAGATGATGTACGATATGTGCATAAGCATTATGCCGAAATGACGGCTTCTGAGATAGCCGACAAGCTTGGTATCAGCAGGTTTCAGGTATCAAAGATTGTCAGTGAACTCAGAAAGCACATAGATTTGCCTAAGAAGACTGTGCGTCGGCCTAATCCAATTCTTAAGTTTTTGGAAGAAGAAGGTATTGAGCCAAAAGAAGCAGCCAAGACAAAGACTAAGGGAAAGCGTAAAAAAGCTTAGCATCCACAAGCTATATCTGGAAGGATGAAAGCAGCTGTGTCAAATAATGATGCAGCTGCTTTTTTAATCCACAGATTACCCCAATGAAATAGAATAACAAAAGGCATTTCATGGGGCAGGCGCAGATTTCACAGATTTTCGCGTGTTGCACAATCTGACGTGTAACCGCACAGGTCGCAATTTTTCAAGAGGCTCTGTTTTGTGTGATATCTCGGATTGTGTCCTGTTGATTGAGATGGCATGGCGTGTTAGGCTAATGCGGCTTCGATGTGAAGAAGTATTCGTTGTGAAGGAATCTGGTTTATGGAATATGAGGTAGTAATAGGTCTTGAGGTTCATGTCCAGTTGCAGACTGAAACGAAGATTTTTTGCTCATGTTCAACTACATTTGGTGCGCCACCCAATACGCATTCATGTCCGGTATGTGTGGGAATGCCGGGAGTTCTGCCTGTGCTTAACAGGAAAGTTGTGGAATTTGCCATGAAAATGGCACTGGCTACACATTGCAAAATAGCCCCTTTCAGCGTTTTTGCCAGAAAGCACTATTTTTATCCTGATCTTCCCAAGGGCTATCAGATTTCTCAATATGATCTTCCTCTGGCTGAACGCGGTTGGGTTGAAATCGCTATAAACGGACAGACCAAGAGGATCGGTATCACCCGCATCCATTTGGAAGAAGATGCCGGCAAATTGATACATGATGAAAACAGGCCCGTCAGCTATGTGGACCTTAATCGGACAGGTGTGCCTTTGATTGAGATTGTGAGCGAGCCTGATATTCAAAGTCCTGAAGAGGCTGCTCTATATCTTAAGAAAGTGAGACAGCAGGTCCGTTATTTGGAGATCAGCGACGGCAATATGGAAGAGGGTAGCCTGCGCTGTGATGCCAATATCTCCTTGAGACCCATGGGGCGGGAAGACTTCGGCGTCAGGGCGGAACTCAAAAATATGAATTCTTTCCGTAATGTACAGAAGGCATTGGAGTTTGAGATAAGGCGTCAGACAGCTCTTTTACTTGATGGTCATGAGATAGTGCAGGAGACCCGTCTTTGGGATACGGCCAAGTGTGTAACAGTCCCAATGAGGGGTAAAGAAGAGGCCCATGATTATCGATATTTTCCTGACCCGGATTTGGTCCCGGTCGAGATTGATAATGCCTGGATGGACGGTGTGAAGGCGGAACTGCCTGAACTGCCTGATACAAAATGCGCTCGCTTTGAGAAACAATACGGTCTTTCAGACTATGACGCAGGAATCCTCACAGCCTCAAAATCCCTGGCTGATTACTTCGAGAAATGCGTAGCCCTGTTTCCCAGTCCAAAGATTGTCAGCAACTGGGTAATGGTAGAACTGTTCCGTCTTCTAAAACAGCAGGATCGGGAAATTGATGCCTGCCCGATACCTCCAGCTGGCCTTGCGGAATTGCTCAAGCTGATAGATGATGGCACTATTAGCGGCAAAATGGCAAAAGACATCCTTGAACAAGCATATGATTCAAAAAAGAGTCCTAAAGAAATTGTGGAAGAACAAGGGGTTGCCCAGGTGAGTGACGAATCTACCCTCAGCGCTGTAGTCGAGCAGGTAGTGGAGGCCCACCCAAAAGAGGTGGAAAAGTGCAAGGCTGGAAAGACCAAGATCCTGGGTTTCTTAGTTGGACAGGTTATGAAGGAGACAAAGGGACAGGCCAATCCCCAAAAGGTAAATGAGCTGCTGCGAAAGGCCCTGGGCCTATGAAAGACATTGCTGCCGGAAACTACGACCTGCCATTGAGCCTGCTTCACAGCGAAGGTAATACGTCTGTAGTACCGCTCCGTTGGGAAAAGCAAGTTCTTTATTTGTTGGACCAGAGGTTATTACCTCATGAGGAGACCTGGCTTGCGTATAGATCTGCAAGAGATGTTGCTCAGGCTATAAGGGATATGGTGGTGAGGGGAGCACCGGCCATAGGGATCACTGCCGCTTTTGGCATGGTTTTGGCCGCTCACGGACTCAGGGATAAAGACAAGGATCTCTTTGTGGAGAAATGGCTGGACGAAGCGGCTTTTATGCTCCATGCCAGGCCCACGGCAGTGAACTTGAAGTGGGCGGTAGAGAGGCTAAAAAAGCTTGCACGCAGGCATTATGAGCTGAGCCCAGGCGATCTCGCAGCCATTTTAGAAAAGGAGGCCATTTCTATTTGGACAGAAGACGTAAGGGCCAACCTGGCCATAGGATTTCATGGTCAGGCCCTTTTACCGGAAACGGGCGGCGTGCTCACTCACTGTAATGCAGGCGGCCTTGCTACCGGTGGATATGGAACGGCCCTTGGAGTTATCAGGGCAGCCCTTTCTATGGGCAAGGAGATTAATGTCATTGCCGATGAGACCCGTCCTTGGCTCCAGGGTGCCAGGCTTACCGCCTGGGAGCTTATCAAGGACGGGATAGCAGTTACTCTGGTTGTGGACGGAGCCGCAGGTTTTTTGATGCAAAAAGGGCGGATCAAGGCAGTGATGGTTGGGGCCGATCGCATTGCAGCCAATGGTGATGTTGCCAACAAGATCGGGACTTACACTGTAGCTGAACTTGCCAGAGCTAATAACATCCCTTTTTATGTAGCTGCCCCTGTTTCTACTATTGACCCTGCCACCCCGTCCGGAGATCAGATCCCTCTGGAAGAACGTGGGTCCCGGGAAATTACCACTTTTGCCGGAAAGGAGGTCGCCGCCCTAGGCGTAGGAGTTTACAATCCAGTCTTTGATATTACTCCTCACCATCTTATAACCGCCATAATCACCGAGTTGGGTGTGCTTACGCCGCCATATGGTCCTGGTATTTATGCCTGCTTCTCTTAAGCATCTTGTCCAGTTGGTTGCAAATGTTTTTGATTCCTTTACTGCCGCCCTGTTTATCCGTAGTCATCAGGGGGATGATCTCCACCTGATGGCATGGGAGAGTCTCAGTCCTTATATAGTGCCCGGATGCAACATAAGGGTTGGTCAAGGGCTGATAGGCTGGGTTGCACGGGAGGGGAAGAGGCTGCACGTAACCAATTTTGATAGAGATACCAGGACTCTTGGTATTTACAGCAGAGACGTTAATATAAAGGCATTTCTCGCAGCTCCCCTGCTCCGAGGTGCAGGTGTTTTGATGGTCGACAGCAAGAATCGTTATTCCTTTCCTGAAAAGAAACAGCGCATTTTAGAAAATTGTGCAATAGTAGCTTCTGATTTATGGTTTTCCTGGAAAAACCACCGTGAACTCCAGTTCTATCGTCGTTGGAACAAATGGCACCATGGCCTTTCAGGAAAAATAGAGCATCTGTTGACAAGTCTGAAAGAATTGTTAGGACTTAGAAGTGGTCTTGTGGCCTTTCATGAAAGGGATAAAGATGTTTTCATGATAAAGGCCACTATTGGACTACCTCAAGAGATTAGTCTGGAAAGTCAGTGTTTTAATGTGGGAAAAGGCCTTGTCGGTTGGCTTTTGAGATACAGAAAGCACTTGATGCTTAGTCGCTATGGAACGGATAAGCACAAGTCCTATTTTTTATGGCCTGGCGAGCCCTTTGACAGAGGTCCGGTGCTGATAGGGCTCTTTCAGCCAATTGAAGCAGGCACATTGGTGTGGCTACTTACCGGAGATACAGACTTGTCAGGGTGGCCGGGAGGTCTTGCCGAACTCCTGGTTTTTTCTCTTGATCGAGTCATTAATAATTATACTGTAAAAAATCCTTGGAGATGCCGTGGCGCTTAAGAACCTTAAAAATATAATAAAACAGGACATGGCTATGGATTTGGGCACTGCCAATACCCTTATTTATGTTCAGAGAGAGGGGGTGGTCCTAAATGAACCTACTGTAATTGCGTGTTCAGGTGACGGATGGGTAATTGAGGTGGGGCTTGCTGCGAAAAAGTATCTGGGCCGGACGCCTGAGGGTATTACGGCTATGCGTCCCATGAAGGACGGAATCATAGAGGATTTTGATGCAGTAAGTCAGTTAATCAAGGTTTTCTTGAACCGTGCGCAAGAACGAAAGGGGATCTTCTCACCAAGGGTGGTAATTTGTGTCCCTTCCAATATCACTCAGGTGGAAAAACGGGCTGTACTTGAGGCAGCTCAAGAGGCCGGGGCCAAGAAAATATTTTTATTGGAAGAAACCATGGCTGCTGCCATAGGCGCGGGTCTCCCCGTTCATGGAGAAGAGCCGCAGATGGTACTGGATATAGGTGGTGGCACAACTGAGGTGGCGGTAATAGCTAAGTGGTCGTATTTACATTGCGAGACTTTACGGGTGGCAGGGGATGAATTTGATGATGCCATCGTCCGTTGGTTGACCGAAGAACATGGTGTAGTGGTGGGTCCGACCACTGCAGAGACAATTAAATGGGAGATAGGAGCGGTCTGGGATGATGAAAAGGGCCTGGATCAAGAATACAACGTAGGGGGAAAACATTTTTTGCGAGGGGTGCCGATAACGTCCGTAATTACCCCCCGGGAACTGATGCCTGTTCTGGAGAAGCCGCTGGATGCTATTTCCAAGATGGTGGGGGATGTGCTCAGGGCTTTGTCTCCGGACATCAGAGCCTCGATAGAAGCCAACGGTATAACATTGACAGGTGGTGGGGCTTTGCTGAGAGGCATTACTCAATTCTTGAGTTTGAGGACCGGCCTTACGTTTAACCTTACAAGTGATCCGCTGACAACTGTGGTACAGGGTGCCGGGCGGACAATTGAGGCCTTTAAGGATTACGAAAAGGTCTTTATTAATTAGAGGTCTCGGAAATTCTACAACTTATTGAATTTACAAGGATTGTTGAGGTTTGGGGCGAAGTCCTGAGTTCAGAAGGTATTTAGTCTTTTTTTATTTCTTCGTGAAATATTACTTTATTACCCCCTGCTTTTTTTGCGGTATACATTGAGACATCAGCTTTGTGAACAAAATCGTTAATGTCTTCGCGCAATCCACTGTTTGTTCCCCTGAAGCGGGAGATACCTAAGCTAAGGGAAGTCTTACCTATGTCCTCATTCAGGTAATTGCGCCGTATACGTTCTGCTATCTGTTTTACCTGCTCTGTGCCGGCTTGGGGAATCATTACGGCGAATTCATCGCCTCCATAGCGAAACGGAATATCAACATTACGTCTGATGGAATTACTCAGCACATGAGCCAGGCGCTGGAGCACCTCGTCTCCTGCCTGATGCCCCAAAGTGTCATTCAGTTCCTTGAAATTGTCCAGGTCTAATATGATTAGAAAAAGAGAATAGTTTTGGCGAGTGGCCCTTTGGGCTTCCTCTTCGAGCTTTTGGTCGAGAAAGCGTCTGTTGTAAAGGTCTGTAAGGACATCTCTTATGGAAAGTCGTTTCAACAGGGCCCTGTATCCACGTTCCCTGACTATCCTGTTGAGTTTGGCATCTAGTTCGTCCAGATTAAAGGGTTTTTGTATAAAATCGCATGCTCCGGCTTTAATAACGTCAGTGTAATGAAAGTCTCGACTATATCCTGTTATTGCCATTACATCTGTTTCAGGCCAGAGTTTTTTGATTTCCCGAATAAGCTCCATTCCATCCATTCTGGGCATCAGGAGGTCAGTGATTACGATGGTGGCAGGGGATTGCTCCAGCAATGACATGGCTTCCAAACCGTCACCTGCTGTACGATATTGGTGCCCCAAACGGGAAACGAATTCTGCCAATAAGTTTAAGATGGTAGGATCGTCGTCAACAAGTAGGAGTTGTTGGGGTTCTTGTGGCAGGTCTTTTATGAAAAATCCGACCTGGCTTTCAGATGATTCTAAAATCTCAAACAACACATCCTCCGGGACTGTATAAGTCTATAAGATTATCTTGAATCAGTTGATTCAGGAATTGCTAATTTAAGGAATTGAAGGTTGTTCTATCGATTTCAATTCCTCAATTTCTCAATTTAAGACTGACTATAATAATTTAAAGAGGACAAAACAAGATATTCTTTGATTTGAATGGAGTGCCACAAAAAAATAATAACTTTGTTGATTTTAATTCGCCTCCTTGCTAAGATTCTATTGATTCTTAATTTTATATTCTGTCTCGATCAAGGGTATTTTTTTTCGATCCAAATAATAAATGGACTTAATGATTGGCAATAGCCCACCGATCAGGCGCATCAAGGACCTGATCAATCAGGTGGTGGACACCGACTTAAACGTACTTATTTGTGGGGAGAGCGGCGTAGGTAAAGAACTGGTTGCCCGCACTCTGCATGAGCGTTCTTACCGTCGGGATCATCCTCTGCTCAAGGTTAACTGTGCTGCGCTACCAAGAGAGCTTCTGGAGAGCGAACTATTTGGTTATGAGCGTGGTGCATTTACAGGGGCAGTACAGGCAAAGCCGGGAAAATTCGAGTTAGCCAACAAAGGCACCATACTGCTGGACGAAATCGGCGATATGCCTGTTGCCCTGCAGGCCAAACTTTTACAGGTATTACAGGATTCCGAATTCGCTCGTGTAGGCGGGGTGAGGAATATTCGTGTCAATACCTGGATGATATCGGCTACTAATCACAATCTTGATGAGGAGGTAAGAAAAGGGAGGTTTAGAGAAGATTTCTATTACCGGATCAATATCATAAAGATAGTGGTGCCACCCCTTCGGGACAGAAAGGAAGATATTCCACTCCTCATCGAACACTTTATCCGAAAGTACAGAGGCATGTCGAAGGGTGAAATAATTGATATCTCCGGTAGGCTTGAAAAGGTATTTGCTGAATATCATTGGCCGGGAAATGTAAGGGAGCTTGAGAACTATGTGAGAAGGTTGATAGTCCTTGAGGATCCTGATTTGCTTGAAGAAGAGATCCTTAAGTCTATGGGCCAACAGACGTCGGAAGATCGACCTGTTGCTGAAGTATGGACGCCGGATGAATCCTTGATAAATTCCATACTCGATAACTGCAGACAAGAAATGCAAATACAGTTCCCACCCTTAAAGGAAATCCGAAAAAAGAGTTTGGCCCGCATTGAAAAAATAGTAATAGAAGAGGCCCTCAGGCGGACTAATGGTAATCGCAAACAGGCTGCTCAGTTGCTCCAAATAAGCTACAAGGCGCTTCTTTATAAGATAAAGGATTTTGGGGTAGAAATGTCGGCCAGAGGTTCAGTTGACGAGAGCCTGGAGCTAAAGCTGCCAAAGGAACTGGAGTAAATCGTGTAAATTTTTTTATAGTTGTAATGAAATAAGAAAAGCTTTTCCATAAATGGAAAAGCTTTTCTTATTTTGTTAGAGAGGCCCAGATATCAGGCTGTATACCCAGCATTAGATTAGTAAAAAAGGATTTTGTTTTGGTATCTTATTTGCAAATATAAATTAACTTAATAAATTATTTCCTCTAACATGACAGTTTTCCACAAGGAGGCTCTGTGCAGCAAGAAGTCCGGAGAGAGCGGCGTCGATTTTTTCGAATACCGTTAAATGTGCCTCTATGCTTGAAAACAAAAACTCTTGGGTCTGTAATGGGTGTAATTTCAACTGATCTGAGTCCGTATGGCATACAGATTGAGTCTGATAGCCCTGTCAGTCCTCATGAGACTGTGACTCTCCGGCCCGACAAAGAAGGTCTCAAGACCGATTATGTTGCAAAAGGGCAAATTAGGTGGGTTAAACAAGAAAAAGGCAAGTTCAGGAGTGGAATAGCTTTTGAAAACATAGTTGATTGGCCTTTTTCTATTTCTGACCTAGTTAAAGGCCTTGAGACTGAGCTCAGCCATTCATTTTATTTTCAATACCTTTTAGACAGCCTGGATGATGGGATTCTGATCTTTGATTCCAAGCTCAGTATTGTTGACTCCAATATTAATCAGCCATTTTGCCTGCCAAGAAATCCTGAAAAACTCAAGGGGAGACATTTTTCAGAGGTCTGCTCACTATTTAAGAGTTCTGAAGGAGAAGGTTCTTTTAGAGAACTATTAGAAAAAGCCCTGGCTGATAGAGAAGAGGTTAGGGTAAGCGCTTTCCCTTGCGACTTGCCGTGGCTAAATGATCCGGATTGTCATAGATATTATAATATTTGGCTTTTGCCTTTACTAAGTCCTGATGGAACAAAAGGTTTGGTTTTACGCAGTCGCGATGTCACTGCACTGTGCCATCTCAAGGATAGGGAAAAAGTCAGGGAAGAAACCTTTTGGCAGCAATACAGGTATTTCATCCTTGGTCAACTGTTCGATGATTTCCTTAAGGTTATTTCAAATCCTTTATTTGCAATAATGGGACGTCTCGACCTTATGATTCAAAAAATGTCCAGCATTGAAACTCCCTTAGACGAAGCGCAGCTCAAGGTTTGGGTTTCTGATATC
>JAUWGF010000154.1:0-4496 GCA_030606515.1 Deltaproteobacteria bacterium
GTCATATACCAGTGGTGGCGGGTGAAATCAAATTATAAGGTGGCTGGGCTCACCGTTTTCCTTTCTGGTCAAGAGGATCCGCATAGGGGTTAATTCCGACAATAAGTCAGCCAGGGTTTTCCATGGAGCCCTGGCTATTAAATGCATCCAACCACAAATATGTACATGATGTGTGCTTGTACTTGAAAAAGATCCGTGGTTCAGCAACCCGTTTCCATGAATCCTTCCAATCCTGCATGCAAGAGTTTTCTCTCTTTTTTCCCAAAACCTGTCAGAGAGCCAGGGCAGGTGGTGCAGGGGGTTTAAATGGTTTGGTGTGGCAAGTGCAATCTTTGCCAGAGAACGACATTCTCTAAAATGGTTATCCAGATCAAAATCCGGTTTGTCTGTAATTTTGAGGAGGTTTTTCCTGGAAAGAATTTCGCTTTTCCACAAAGGTAATTCATTTTGTGCGAGATTGCCGCTGTCAATCGCAAGACATGGAACATTATTAGCCTCACTGTATCTATGGGCCACCTCCCATTCAAAGGGTATGTGGATTTGGAGTTTAAGCAGTTTGAGCCCAGAGTGGCCCCTTCTTTCTTCAGGAAGCTTATATTTTAGGTCCCTGAGACGAAGCAACCACCTTTCTTGGTTAGATAATCGGTATCTGACGGAAAATCTGCTGATTTCTACGGTTAAAATACTCGGCTTGAGATTTTCAATTATCTTATAAAGACCCCTTCTGCCTTCCGGATCAAGATGTACTGTACCAACAAGTATAAGCCTGAACATTTCTTTAATCCACAGATTTCGCAGATTTATTCTAATTATTGTGAAGGACGTTGCGAAATCTATAGGGTTTAATTCCTACAAAAACACACGCAAAAAGTCCATACAATATATTGTGGGCATATGGTCTGCCAACTCACTATATGTTGTGTTATACAAATACTAAATGTCATTGTGTGAGGTTAACTAAAAACTCAGATTCTCTCACGATCAAGGCTTCTATATTGTACAGCCTCGGACAAATGAGCCATGGTTACGGTAGTTGATTCCTCAAGATCCGCAATAGTCCTTCCTATTTTTATTATCCTATGAAATGCCCTTGCGCTCAAGGCCAGTTTGCTTGCGACGGCCTCCAGAAACGACCTGTTTTCTTCTGATAATTTACAAAAAAACCTCAGTTCTTTTGAAGACATTTGTGAATTGCAGTGGATGGAAAGATCCCTGAATCGTTGTTCCTGTATCTTTCTGGCACTGATCACCCTCTTTCTGATTGTGGCTGAGCTTTCCCCCCGCCTTGCATGACTGAGCTCTGAATAGGGTACGGCAGGAACCTCGATTTGAATATCTATACGGTCCAGCAAAGGACCCGATATCCGGTTACGATAACGAATTATCTGACTTGGAAGGCAAGAGCACTTGTTTCTTGAATCTCCTAAATGTCCGCAAGGACAGGGATTCTGGGCAGCCACAAGGGTAAATCTTGCTGGAAAGGAGAGTGTAATAGCGGCCCTTGAAATGGTCACTACTCCATCTTCAATGGGTTGCCTAAGGCTTTCCAGGACATTCTTTCTGAATTCCGGCAGTTCATCCAGGAACAGCACCCCGTTGTGCGCAAGGCTTACCTGACCCGGTCTTGGCACAGCTCCTCCGCCAATTAGACCGGCATCTGAGATGGTGTGATGGGGTGAGCAAAAAGGCCTTAAAGTAACTAAGGGCTCGTCTGAAGGCAAAAGCCCTGCCACGCTGTATATAGTAGTGGTCTCAAGGGCTTCTTCAAAGGTGAGAGAGGGAAGGATTGAGGGAATACGTTTGGCCAACATGGTCTTTCCAGACCCGGGTGGGCCTACCATAAGCACGTTGTGACCGCCTGCAGCAGCTACCTCAAGGGCCCTTTTTGCATGTTCCTGACCAATTACATCCTGAAAGTCCCCATATAGGGATTTCCGCTCTTTGAATAGTTCATTCAGATCAATTCGCAAGGGCTCGATCTTGATGTTGTCCAGGAGGAACTCCACCACCTCGGAGAGATGACCTACCGGAAATACGGCGGTTTCTCTTACTACGGCGGCCTCAGGGGCATTTTCTTTGGGAACTATGAAACCATTCAGGTTCCAGTCCCTGGTAGCGAGAGAAAGAGGAAGCACACCTCTTGTGGTTTTCAATGTGCCATCAAGTGATAGCTCTCCTGCCAGACAGTATTTACCAAGTATTTCCTGTGGAATTATCTCCGTGGCGCACAGAATGGCGCAGGCTATGGGGAGATCCAGGGCCGATCCCTCTTTTTTCATGTCTGCTGGTGCGAGATTGACTGTAATCCTCTGGGTGGGAAACGGATAGCCACAATTCTTAATAGCGCTTTTGACCCTTTCCCTGCTTTCTTTAACTGCCCCCTCAGGGAGTCCAACCATATTGAAAGAAGGAAGCCCCGGAGAAACATCTATCTCAATTTCTATGGGAAAGGCCTCTATCCCAACAACAACCCCACTTTTCGCTATAGCAAGCATGAGTGACCGAGTCCTTTCTGACCAGTTTTCCTGTCAGTCGTGAGTTTCCATATAGACATGATATAATAACTGATCGGCTGAAAAGGGCTTTATCTCAAAATTTATGGGATTTAAAGGCTTTTAAGAATATACATCGACTTGCGGTTATAAGAAAGATAACCCTGAACGGTGAACCCTGAACGCCTACTAAAAAAGAAAAGGCCCCTCTCATATAACAGAGGGGCCTTTATGTCTTTATCCTGCAAGGTCTAAGAAAACTGATCCTGCAGCAGCGCTTTCATATGTCTTACATCATACCACCTGTGGGCATACCGCCACCGGGAGGCATACCCATTGCCGGCTCTTCCTTGGGAACCTCAGCGACCATGGCCTCTGTGGTAACGAGCAGACCGGAGACGCTGGCAGCATTTTGAAGTGCTATGCGGGCGACCTTTGTCGGGTCAATGATTCCAGCCTGCATAAGATCTTCATATTCGCCTTTTTCAGCGTTGAAGCCAACATTTTCGCTCTTTGACTTTACATGCTCGACAATAACGGAACCCTCATGCCCTGCATTGAGGGCAATCTGCCGCATAGGCTCTTCAAGTGCCCTTTTGACGATGTTGATCCCGTGCTCTTCGTCGTGGTCATCTACCTTAAGATCGTTAAGTGCATCCAGGCAACGGAGGTAAGCAGTACCACCTCCAGGGATTATTCCCTCTTCTACCGCAGCCCTGGTAGCGTTAAGAGCGTCTTCCACCCTGGCCTTTTTTTCTTTCATCTCGGTTTCAGTGGCTGCGCCGACGTTAATGACCGCAACTCCTCCGATAAGTTTGGCAAGGCGCTCTTGCAGCTTCTCCCTGTCGTAGTCAGAGGATGTTTCATCGATCTGTGCACGGATCTGCCTTACACGGCCCTCAATCTTCTCCTTGGAACCGGCACCATCAATAATAGTGGTGTTGTCTTTATCGATTATAATTCTTTTTGCCGTCCCGAGGTCATTGATAGATACGTTTTCGAGCTTGATACCCAGGTCTTCTGCTACCATCTCACCACCGGTCAAAATGGCGATATCCTCCATCATGGCCTTGCGCCTGTCTCCGAAACCCGGGGCCTTTACTGCGCAAGCATGGAGGGTTCCCCTGAGCTTGTTTACCACTAAAGTGGCCAGGGCTTCTCCCTCAACATCCTCGGATATGATCATAAGGGGTTTACCCATCTTTGCGATTTGCTCAAGGATTGGCAGAAGGTCTTTCATGTTGCTGATTTTTTTCTCGTTAATCAGGATATAGGGATCTTCCAGTACGCACTCCATCTTCTCCGGGTCAGTTGCGAAATAGGGAGAGGAGTAACCGCGATCAAACTGCATGCCTTCCACCACATCAAGTGAGGTCTCCATGGCCTTGGCCTCTTCTACCGTAATGACTCCTTCCTTGCCGACCTTGTCCATGGCCTCGGCAATGATGTTACCAATGGTGGGGTCGTTGTTGGCAGATATCGTACCTACCTGGGCGATCTCCTTCTGGTCCTTGGTGGGCTTGGTCATTTTCCTGAGCCCGTCTACGACAACATCAACGGCCTTGTCAACTCCCCTCTTAAGGGCCATGGGATTGACTCCGGCAGCCACCAGCTTTGACCCCTCTTTATATATCGACTGAGCAAGTATGGTTGCGGTGGTGGTTCCGTCGCCGGCAACATCACTGGTCTTGGAGGCCACTTCCTTTACCATCTGGGCACCCATATTCTCAAACTTGTCCTCAAGCTCGATCTCCTTGGCCACGGTAACGCCATCTTTTGTGATGACCGGAGACCCAAAGGATTTCTCAATGATGACATTGCGGCCTTTGGGACCAAGGGTTACTCTGACTGCATTGGACAGGGTATCAATGCCTGTTAACATGGCCTCCCTGGCCTTTATATTATACTTAATTTCTTTGGCTGACATTGTTTGCTTAACCTCCGTTGTTAGTTTAACTAGTCTTCAATAATACCAAGGACGTCGTCTTCTCTCATTATCAGATA
>JAUWGF010000189.1:0-3173 GCA_030606515.1 Deltaproteobacteria bacterium
CTCGGAGAGGTAAGCCTACCTGAAATAGAACTTTCTCCTGATCTGATAAAGGGCCTTAGGAGGGTAGTTCTTCTTGCCTGTGGCACATCCTGGCATGCAGGCCTTGTAGCAAAATACTGGATAGAAAAATGGGCGGGCCTGCCGGTAGAAGTAGATCTTGCTTCTGAGTTTCGTTACAGGCACCTGATATTAGATGAGACCGTGCTCACAGTCCCGATTTCCCAGTCAGGAGAAACGGCTGATACCCTGGCCGGGCTCCGCATGGCAAAGGAGTTGGGTTCACCTGTAATAGCTATTTGCAATGTGGTGGGGAGTACCATAACCAGAGAGTCAGACGGTACTGTTTACACCCATGCAGGTCCTGAAATCGGGGTTGCCTCAACCAAGGCCTTTACCAGCCAGCTTTCAGCCCTTTATGTCCTCGCGCTTTATCTAAGCCAGGTCAGAAGTAGTCTCACCAGAGGAGATATAAAGGGCAAGATCTCAGCCTTAATGAGTGTTCCAGGGTTGCTGGAAGAGGGCCTCGTCCCGTGGCATCAGCAGACAAGGGAGTTGGCAGACACCTTTTACAATTACAGGGACTTTCTATATCTTGGCAGGGACATTCATTTTCCCATCGCCCTTGAAGGGGCTCTTAAGCTTAAGGAGATTTCTTATATCCATGCTGAGGGATATGCAGCAGGGGAAATGAAACACGGCCCCATCGCCTTGATTGACAGGAACATGCCTGTAGTAGCCCTGGCCCCACGTGATCATGTCTATGAGAAGGTGCTTAGCAATGTTGAAGAGGTAAAGTCAAGGCGTGGCATTATCATAGCACTTGGAGAAAAGGGCGATGAAGGCATTTCCAGGATCGCACAGCATGTTGTATCAGTGCCCAGACCAGAGGATCCTGACATCAACCCGTTTCTTTATACTATTCCTTTACAGTTATTGGCCTATGAAATTGCTGTTGCCCGGGGATGTGATGTGGATCAGCCGCGCAATCTGGCAAAGAGCGTGACCGTTGAGTAGTGGTTCGTCTAGTGTGAACGGTTACCTGTCATGAATAAAGAGGGTAACCGTCCACGGGTTCAGGGTTCAGGGGTTCAGGGTTCAGGGGTTCAGGGTTCACCGAAACTCTGAACCGTTGATTAGTGGGATCTGGGAGTTTGTTGGGTTGTCTTCGGTATGCAAACCGGTCTTGCCCTGAAGTCCAGGGTGGGCTTTACATAGCGTTGAACCAACAATACATAAGGTAACCCTGAACGGTGAACCTTGAACCTGTGAACGCCTACTAAAGAGGATTGTTGAATGACTACTAAATCATCTCATATAATGAAAAAGATACTGGTTACCGGTGCCGCCGGATTCATAGGATATCACATTTCCAGGCGACTTCTGGAGGAAGGGAGAGAAGTTGTAGGCCTTGACAACATGAACGACTATTATGATCCGGTTCTCAAGGAGGCCCGCCTTTCCCGTCTTACACCACATGTTAACTTCAAATCAGTGCACATGGACCTGTCAGACAGGACTGCAATGGAGGGACTTTTTGTGGCAGAGGGATTTGATGGAGTGATTAATCTGGCAGCCCAGGCAGGGGTGCGCTATTCTCTTATAAACCCTCATTCCTATATGGACTCAAACCTGGTGGGCTTTATGAATGTCCTTGAGGGCTGTCGACATAATGGTATTAAGCACCTTGTCTTTGCCTCGTCCAGTTCTGTATACGGGGCAAATACCAGAATGCCTTTCAGTGTCCATGACAATGTTGACCATCCAGTGTCCATCTATGCTGCCACTAAAAAGGCCAACGAGCTAATGGCCCCCACTTACAGCCATCTGTATGGTCTGCACTGTACAGGGCTTCGTTTTTTTACTGTTTACGGGCCATGGGGAAGACCCGATATGGCCCTTTTTTTGTTTACAAAGGCCATATTAGAAGATCGTCCTATAGATGTGTTCAACTACGGCAAAATGCGCCGGGACTTTACTTACATAGATGACATTGTTAAGGGGGTGGTACGGGTCCTTGACAGACCATCCGAGCCCAATCCTGGTTGGTCTGGTGAAGCACCTGATCCCGGTTCGAGCTATGGGCCTTATAAGCTCTATAACATTGGGAACAATCAACCGGTGGAGTTGTTGCGCTTTATTGAGATAATAGAAGAATGCCTGGGAAAGAAGGCCCGGAAGAATCTGCTGCCTATGCAGCCAGGAGATGTGCCGGCAACCTATGCAAATATTGATGACCTGATGAGAAACGTAGGATTTAAGCCGGATACCACCCTGGAAGAAGGGATTCCCAGGTTCATTGCGTGGTATAAGGATTACTACAATGTATGAGCTAAGGGCAATCGCTCAGCCAACATCTCAGTAAGCTTGTCAATACCCTCTTTGGTTACCGCAGAGATATAAACCTCTTCGGGATTGGAAGCAGGGGGTTTATCTCCTGTCAACAGATCAATTTTGTTATAGATCAGTATCCTTGGAGTTGTTAACAGGTTCATTTCTTTAAGAATCTGTTCGACTGCCGCTATCTCCCCCTTTCTATACGGGCTGGTTGCATCAACCACGTGCAAGAAGATATGTGCATCTTCAAGTTCTTCCATAGTGGCCTTAAATGCCACCCGGAGGTCTTTTGGCATGTGCCGAATAAAGCCGACAGTATCTGCCAGCAGCACCTTTCTTGTTCCAGGAAGAGCAAGCTGTCGTGTTGTTGGATCAAGGGTTGCAAAGAGTCGATTTCCAGCGAAGACTTTGCTGCCCGTGAGCTGATTGAGGAGGGTGGATTTACCTGCATTGGTGTAACCTATAATCGAGATCACCGGGAGGCCTTCCTTGGCCCTGCGCTTTCTTCTCTCTCTTCTTCCCTTTGAAAGGCCCTTTAATTCCCGTTCAAGAGAGCTGATACGCTGTTTTACCCTCCTGCGATCCTCTTCCAGCTTAGTTTCACCCGGGCCCCTTCCTCCAATGCCTCCCATAAGCCTTGACATAGCAGTCCCTCGACCTACCAGCCTGGGGAGCAGGTAGCGGAGTTGGGCCAATTCCACCTGGATTTTTCCTTCTTTGCTTTGAGCCCTTTTTGCAAAGATGTCCAGGATTAGCTGGGTGCGGTCTATAACTTTGAGATCTACCATCCTGGCGATATTGTTTAACTGCACTGCCCTGAGGTCCTGGTCAAAGATCAC
>JAUWGF010000121.1:0-5869 GCA_030606515.1 Deltaproteobacteria bacterium
TTTTCCAGATGTGGGCGATACCAGGTCTCGAGTTGTAAAAGCAAATCCGGAAGGTCCGCCGGCATGTCATGGAGTTTTTTTAACAGACTGCCGAGTCCCCTTACTGTTTCTCCCCAAGCCGCCTTGGTTTTATAGGTTGAAAGACACTCCAGGGGATCTTCGCTTTTTATCAATTGAGAGAAAATTTTCTCCACGCTCTTGATGCCGAGACATTCGATTAATAGGAGTATCCTGCTCCAACTCAGCCGGTCCAGCGGGTTTATAAGAAGACGAAGGAGAGAGAGAAGGTCCTTGATATGAGCAGCCTCAATGAGACGCAAACCCCCACGTTTGACAAAGGTTATCCCGCGGCTGCTTAATTCGGTCTCAAGGTGAAAGGAATGAAAACCGGCCCTGAAAAGCACGGCAATATCAGAGGGTTTAAATCCATCTTTCAACAATTCCTGGATGCGGTCGGCAACAAATTTTGCCTGGTCCACCTCTTCCTTTGCCGTGTACAGGTATGGTGGATTTCCTCCCTTTCTCTGTGCCGTCAGTCGTTTTGTAAATTTTTCCTTGGCATTGGCAATTATGGCGTTGGTACAGTCCAGGTTGGGCTGGGTGCTGCGGTAGTTCCTCTCAAGTTTTATTATCTGAGTCCCGGAAAACATATCGGGGAAGTTCATAATATTCTTGAAATTTGCCCCCCTGAAGGAATAGATGGACTGGGCATCATCTCCAACGACCATTACATTGTCATGACCGCAAGCCATAAGGTGCACGATCTCCGCCTGGGTGGCATTTGTATCCTGATATTCATCCACCATTATGTATTGGAACCAGGAACCCATGGATTCTCTGACCCGTGCATGTTCTTTCAGCACATCTCTCCACCTGAGGAGCAAGTCGTCGTAATCCATGAGTGCGTGGACTTTTTTGTATTTGCGATAGACCGGGATGAGTTTTTCCAATCCCGGCATGTCCTCCAGGAGATGCGGATATTCCCGCTCAATCACCTTGGATACAGATCCTCCGCAGTTCTCCGTCTTGCTCACAATTGAAGCCAAAGTTGATTTCCGGGGAAACCGCTTTCCAGGCCCTGTGAGTTCTAACTGACGGGCCAGGAGGTGCAGGAGGTCCAGCATATCCGTCCTGTCCAGTATTGTGAAATTGCTGGGATAGCCGATCAGGTGCCCATAGCGCCTTAACATTCTATGGGCGAATCCGTGGAAAGTGCCTCCTGTTACTTGCTGACATTGGGGCCCTACGATCCGGGATGCCCTGGCCAGCATGGTGGCGGCAGCCTTTCTGGTAAAAGTCAGAAGCAGGATTTTGTCCGGCTTCACTCCTTCCTGGATAAGCCGGGCAACTCTGTAAACCAGAGTACGGGTCTTGCCGCTTCCGGCACCGGCTATCACCAAAACCGGGCCGTTCATGATTTCTACTGCCCTGAGCTGTTCCGGATTGAGTTCACGCTTAAAGTCAACAAAAACCCCTTTTGGGTCTGGAAGGTCGGTTGACATTGTCATAAGATTCAGGAAATTCCGAGCTCAGCAACAAGAGGGAGGTCCATGATTTCTTTAATGGTGTGCTGGAGGGGAAGGGCAAAGAAAAAGTTGTTACCAAGGTTGGTTGCTTCGTAGCCAACAACGCCGCCATGGACTTCAACGACCTTTTTCACAAAGTGTAATCCATGGCCAACACCCTGCTTGTTTTCAGAACCGGTCCCGCGAAAACCCTCGTCAAAGATGCGGGAAGCCTCCTCTGAAGGGATGTGCGCCCCGGTTGTATAGACGTTAAATTTGATTCCCGGCTTTCCATGGCCGAAAAAGTCTTGTATTATATCCTGTCCGTAAGACATAAACTTGACAGGTTCTCCGTGTTCGTTCATTACCTCCTGGCAGTATTTCTCCGCGTTGGAAAAAAGGTTTGCATAGACCTGGGAAATAAGCCCTACATCCACTGCCAAGGGGATATCTTCGTCAGGCATCCCGCCAAACTGGTAGTCTATAAGTATGCCCCTACGTTCAAGCCGTTGTTTGTAACGCTCAAGTTGTGGGTCTAAAACCTCTTTCCTGAAGCGACACATCTTGCGCCGCAGCACAAGATGTCCCTTCTCAAAGTGATCCCGCCTTAGCAGGCTTTCAAGAAAGAGACTGGTATTCTGATAGTGTTTATCAATTTCTTCATACTGCTTAAGGATATCCTTACACAAGTCGGCCAGGTTATCCTGTATCTGCTCTATATGGCATATCTCAGCGCACTCTTTCCTGATCCCAACTTCTATCGTTTTCCCAATATTTTTTTCAATATCTTCAAGCTCCTGGATCTTTTTTCTGAGGTTGTTCAGGAAGAGCCTGTACATCATGTTGGGCACCAGGACATTGTGCTCGATGTCTGCTACAAGGGTATTGATGAACTTGATATGCCTTTCACTCTGTACTGAAATCAACTTGTAGTGCAGATTGTATCCTATTCTGTTTGCATACTTTTCAAAAAACAGCCTGTCGCCCTCTCTAAAACGAGACAGAGGGGAAACTGCGAACAAGCCAATAATTTCTTCTGCCTGTGCTAAAGGTTTCCTGGTTAACAGCCTCCAGTTACCCCTGATAGGTGATACAAGCGTATCTCCTGTCTCATAGGCAGACTCGCTGATCCTGATATCCTCAGGAGGATCCATGCCGCAGACCTTTAGTCCTTTGATGGAATCGCAGGCAATATGGAGCTTTCTGGTATCCGGATCGACTAAATAAAGGCAGGAATTAAACCCCATGAACTCCTTGGGGACAAAGACACACACCCTGTAAAAATTATCCAGGGTCTCGAATTCCTGGGCCAGATCAAAAAAGGCCCTAAGTGTCCTTCCCTGGATATGGGTAAAACCGTATCTTTCATAGTCCTCCTGCTTCTCGCGTATTCTAGCCAGAACCGTGGCAAGTTCAGGAGGATCTGTGGGACAGTAAATTGTCATGAGATAATTATTATTTTAACAGAATTAACAGAAATTACAAAATGCTTCTATACTGTAGATTTTATATAAAAAGGTTCTCTATGGCAGATACCAGCGAAGGTATTGTAAACTTATCAGGCTGAACTGTTACTTTAAGGCCGAAGTCTTCTGCCGTCCTGGCTGTGATCGGGCCGATACAGGCCACCTTTGCCTGCTCAAGTATCCGGTTGCGCAGATCATCAGGGAGCAACTGAAAAAAGTTCTTAACAGTTGATGAACTGGTGAAGGTCAACACATCAATGGTTTCCTGTTCCAGGATCTCCAGGACTTCCGGCTTAAGGTCAGGTGCCAGGGTCACATAGGCAGGAACCAGAGTGACGTCTGCCCCAAGCTCTGAAAGCCGGCTGGGGAGAACCTCTCTTGCCTTTTCCGCCCTGGGGATAAGGACGCGCTTTCCTGATATATCTATCTGGCTGAAAGCCTCTATCAGGCCTTCTGCCCTGAAGTTATCGGGCATAATGTCAGAACTCAAGTGCAGGGCGGAAATTGCCTTGGCAGTACCGGCACCTACAACAGCAATACGTATGTTTCCAAGGGCCCTGAGATCAAAATCCAGCCCGAAAAGACGTTCAAAGAAAAAACGCACTGCATTGGCGCTGCTGAAAATCACCCAGTCAAAGGTAGAAAGTGAAGTAATGGACTGGTCCAGAGGTTTCAAATCCTTTGGCCAATGGACTTCTATTGTGGGGCACTCTAAGCAATGCGCACCTCTCCGTTCCAGCAATCTCACAAGATCACTGGCCTGTTCCCTGGTTCTGGTAACGAGGATTCGTTTACCCAACAGGGGTAGGTTTTCAAACCAGTTTGCCTGGTCCCGCAGGGCCACCACGTCTCCCACCACGATAATTGACGGAGGCCCAAGACCTGCTTCGTTTACCTTTTCTGCTATATTTATTAATTTTCCTGTAATTGATGTTTGAAGAGGGGTAGTTCCCCAGCGAATCACTGCTACCGGAGTATCAGGACTGCGCCCGTATTTTATGAGCCGCTCTGCGATATTGGGCAGGTTTTTCATCCCCATAAGAAAGACAAGGGTCCCTACGCCTTTGGCAAGACCCTCCCAGTCTATATCCGCCTCTTTACTGTCTGATTTGCGGTGGCCTGTGATAAAGGCTACGGAAGCGGTATGTGCCCGGTGGGTCAGGGGTATTCCGGCGTAGGCAGGAACTGCAATACCTGAGGTCACACCGGGCACCACCTCAAAATATATACCAGCCTTGGCAAGTATCTGGGCCTCTTCGCCCCCTCGGCCAAACATAAAGGGATCCCCTCCCTTCAGGCGGGCTACACACTTTCCTTCCAGGGCCTTTTCCACGATTATCCTGTTGATATCTTCTTGGGTCACTGTGTGTGAGCCCATGCGCTTACCAACATAGATACGTTCTGCACGAGGAGATGCAAAGGGCAGAAGCCTCGGGCTTGCCAGGCGATCATATACAACCACCTCGGCCTCAGCTAAAAGCTCCTTGCCACGAATGGTCAAAAGGCCTGGATCCCCAGGGCCGGCTCCTATTAAATAAACCTTTCCAGATGAAGAATCCGGCTTAATTCGCTCCATAAACTTCCCTCAATATCTCTGTACCCCCGGCAGCCAGGACCTCTTCTCCAAGGTTGGTTCCAAGAGCTTCGGGCTGGTCAGCAGTTCCTTGCTTTTTCATCCTTATAATGTCTGTCCCGGCTTCGTTACCCACCATTCCTTCAAGTTCAAGCGTCTCTCCCTTGAGTTGGGCAAAAGCACCCAGGGGCACCTGGCATCCACCTTCAAGTCTGAAAAGAAAGGCCCTTTCAGCCCTTACGCAGATGGATGTTTCTTCATGATGAATCGAGGCGAGAATTCGTTTGACCTCTGTATCCATGCTCCTGAACTCTATGCCAAGGGCTCCCTGGCCTACAGCAGGAAGCATCACTTCAGGTTCCAGAAGTTGAATAATCCTTTGTTCCAGCCTCAGTCTCCTGAGCCCTGCAGCCGCCAGGATAATGGCATCATACTGTCCCTCGTCGAGCTTACGAAGCCTTGTGTCGATGTTTCCCCTCAGGGAAGCTATTTCGAGATCAGACCTCGCATTCTTAAGCTGGGCTATCCTTCGAAGACTGCTCGTGCCTACTCTGGCACCCTCCGGCAATTCTTCCAGTCTGAGCCCGGCCCGGGAAATCAGGGCATCCCGCGGGTCTTCACGATCAGGAAAAATGGTGACTTCAAGCCCTTCCGGGAGTTCGGCAGGGACATCCTTCAAGCTGTGCACGGCGAAATCAGCATCTTTCCTGAGAAGGGCGTCTTCGATTTCTTTTACGAAAAGGCCTTTGCCGCCAACTTGGGCCAGTGGTACATCCAGGATCTTATCCCCTTTGGTGGTGAACTTTACAAGATCTACATTGACGTCAGGCCAGTGTGTCTCAATTTCTTTTTTGACCCAGTTACTCTGTGCAAGGGCCAACACACTCTTTCTGGTTCCAAGCCGCAACTTTTTCCCAATTCCCACATCAACCCCCGCAGGAGCTGCAGTCAGAACTGGTACAACCGTCACAGAGGCTGCTTGACTTCTTCCCTGTTCCTGCAAACTTGTGGCCGCTCTTAAAGGCAAAGGCTGAAATCTTCTTTTGTGCCTCTAAAGAGCCACATTTAGGGCACTTGATACCGGTTCTGGATCCAAGGACCAGTTCCTCAAAATCCTCTCCGCAGGCAGTGCACACATATTCAAAAATAGGCATTATAAATTTCCTCCATAATAAACTTAGCGCCCTTCGGGCGAGCTATTAAGCTCAAAGCTTTTTTCTTCCAGGCTATCCAGGATACTTGCGGCCAGCAAGGGAAGCATAATCTCGTGATGGCCTATGATGTTGAACCCTTGGCCGCCTTCTAAGTTAGGTCTGTGGACCACG
>JAUWGF010000201.1:0-2764 GCA_030606515.1 Deltaproteobacteria bacterium
TCATGTGTTCGATTCCTCTTTCTTTTCCTTATTCTCTTCAGATAGGGCCTGTGTGACATTGATTACGTTTCTTCCAATTTTTTGAAAGGCGTCTGCTGTATGGCTGTTGGGGTATGAAGCAATAATCGGCCGTCCGGCATCCCCTGTTGTGACGACCCTCGGATCAACGGGGATGCGTCCGAGGAAGGGAATATCCAGCTCTTCAGCCAGTCTCTCTCCACCGCCTTTTTTAAAAATGTCTATAGCCTTGCCGCAGTGTGGACAGATCATGCCACTCATATTTTCTATAATGCCTAAGACCGGCATGTTGATTTGTTTACAGAAGTTTATGGATTTCCTGACATCCAGAAGTGATACCTCCTGGGGCGTAGTTACTACTATTGCATAGGCGTCGGGTATGGTCTGAGCCACAGTCATCGGCTCGTCACCAGTCCCTGGTGGCGCGTCAATTATCAGATAGTCGAGCTTACCCCATTCGATTTCGTAAATAAACTGCCTTATAGCAGATGTCTTGAGGGGTCCACGCCATATAACTGCAGAATCTTTTGTGGGCAAAAGGGGTTCTATAGACATAAACTTCAGGTTGGGCGAGTAGTAAACAGGTCCAACCGTGCCATCCGGCCGCTGTTGGAGTTCTCCTTTTTCCACACCCAACATCTTGGGCACATTAGGCCCGTGCAGATCTACATCCAGGAGACCCACATAATAATTTTCAAGGGAAAGCCCGATTGCCAGATTTATGGCCACAGTGCTTTTACCAACACCGCCCTTGCCGCTCATTACCATGATTTTATTGTCTATGTTCCGTAGTTTTTCCTGAATCCTTTCGTCCTGCTCCTCAAGAACAGGATTTGTCATAGGACTTGCTGGTTTTTCCTTCAATCGTTTATTCTCCCTATAATTTAGTTCTTTTGGCCAAAAACCCTCGGCCACTGTTAAAGATGATGACTAATTTGGCATCCTTCATAGCAAGCCAAAAGTAGTTTACACTTTGTTCATCCTGTATTTTGGCAGTGAAATTTGAAACTTGAAACTTGAAATTGGGAAAAACTCAAGGATGTATATGCGTTACCTAATTTCAAATTTCGAATTTCCACTTTCGACATCGGCATTCAATTCGATAATACACGCTTTTTCGAAAAAAGTGTAAACTGGTGAATGAAGGATGTCACTAATTTATCCTATTAATGGACATTTTGCACCATGCACTCTTACTTTTTCTTCTGATCAAGGGCAATTTTTTCTAATTTTATCCAGATTTCTCTTATAGCCATGGCACCTGGCCCGTCTGAGTTTTCTACAAGGGGTCTGCCCGCGACCACGCTTGACACGGCATCGGGATCAAATGGAATCAGCCCCAACATGGAAATTTGTCTTTTTAAACAGGTCTCCCGGATTTTTTCTGCAACTTCCCGGTTCAGGTCTGATTTATTTATACATACGCATGTAGGGATCTTAAAGTATTCCGCAAGGTCTACAACGCGGTTGAGGTCATGGAGTCCGGATATTGTCGGTTCTGTAACCACAAGTATCAGGTCAGCACCGGCAAGAGACGCTATCACGGGACAGCCGATGCCGGGTGATCCATCAACCAGTATCCAATCGGCCTTCATTTCCTCAGCAATGGCCCTGGTCTCTTTTTTTACCAGGCTGACCAGCTTTCCGGAGTTTTCTTCCCCGATGCCGAGTTGAGCATGGACCATTGGCCCGTAATCAGTATCTGAAATAAACCACGAACCGCACAGATTGTCCTTGAGGTTTATGGCCTCTTCCGGGCAAAATTCAGCACAGACTCCGCATCCTTCACAAGATAAGGGATCAATCTCCGCTGATTCGAGGGTTGTTATTGCATCAAACTGACAAAGTTCTTCACAGATCCCACATGCCGTACATAATGATGGATCCACCTCTGCAGTTACACCGGACCAGAACTCTGTTTCCTTTTTGATTTTTGGATTAAGCAGCAGGTGCAGATCTGCAGCATCTACGTCACAGTCAGCCAGAACTGTGTTGGGTACGAGTGCTGCCAGAGAACCAACCACTGTAGTTTTCCCAGTGCCCCCTTTACCGCTCAAGATCAGGATTTCCCTCATTGTACAAGTTCCTCCAGTAAGGACTCAAAGCTGCTGCGCAGGTCCGGCCGGCTTACAATAAGGGGCTCTCCTCTGGCGTAACCCTCAGCAATCCTACGGTCAAATGGGATATTTAGATGTATAGGTATATTTTCCTGCCTGCACCACGTCCCAACATCTCCATTCCCCAAGTCTGAGCGGTTAAGGATTACACCAAAGGATCGCTTAAGCTTTCTGAGCATTCCCACTGCCAGCTTGAGGTCATAGAGGCCAAAGGGCGTGGGTTCGGTAACAAGCAATGTATAGTCTGCATCATTCACAGTGGCGATTACCGGGCACGAGGTGCCTGGCGGTGAATCCAGAATAACCAGGCATTCGGGCGAGGTTTCTGCCTCTGCCTTTACGGCCTTTATAAGAGGCGGGGACATGGCTTCACCTATCCTTAATTTGCCTTGCACAAAGGATATTCCGTTGGCATGGCCTTTTTCGACAAAACCGATCTCCCGTTCTGTTTCGGCCAGAGCATCCTCAGGGCAGACCAGAAAGCAGCCACGGCAGGAGTGGCAGAGTTCAGGAAAGGTCATTATAATTTTGTTAAAGACCGTAATAGCATTGAATCTGCATATGTCACGGCACTTGCCGCAATATGTGCAATTGCTCTCAATTACAGATGGGACTATGAGGGTGCATCG